>VXZL01000569.1 GCA_009845505.1 Candidatus Poribacteria bacterium
AAAATGACACACTTACCCCTGACACGGGATCGTCGTTCCTATCAATCACTTGCACAACAAACGGATTGGCGAGTCTCGCCCCGGGGCGACCGCTCTGGTTGTTACCGGAGACCACTGTTATTGCGTCTGGGGGTTCACCACCGCTAATTGTGAAGGTTACCGGCGAGATTGTCTCGATGCCGCGGACGCTTGCCTCGACCTCAATATTCCCGGTGCTTCTCGGACTGAACCTGGCACTCGCGTAGCCTTCTTCATCCGTGCGTCCGTTGTTCCGGCGCGCGATAACCCCATCGCCTTCGGTGACCTCAAAATCAATCGTGAGGCTTTGAATGCCGTCTCCTTCTGCGTCTAAAAGTCGAACCGTCAGATCGTCCAGAAGCACCCTATTCAGTTCCCCGCTCTGGTTATTACCACTTTCAATCACCAGTCGATTGGCGACGGGTGCGGGTGCCGAGGCTGTTGCAGTAAAGGTAACCGAAGACACACCGGCGAAATCTACACTGGCGCGAACGGTATTAGTGCCGCTGCTCCCTAACGTGAGTCTCGTCTCTGCGCGTCCACTTGAATCGGTTGTATCTGTGCTATCAGAAAGCGACCCGCCGCCGGAAAGAACTGTAAAGGTAACTTCGATATCATCAAGTGGATCGCTGTCGGTATCCAAGAGTTGGACGACAAAGGGTTGGCTAAGTGTCGCGCCCGGTTCACCGCTCTGGTTATTTCCATCATCAATGATAAGGTCATCGGGGGGCGCGTCGAACTCTTGCTGTTGTGGCGGGGGTTGTTGTGACGGAGGTGTCCTTACAGTGCTACTCCCACCGTTGATCCCGAAGGTTACCTCGCGCTCGTAATCTGTACCACTAATAGTTGCGGTAACGGTATCACTACCTGAACCTGCATCTTGGTAATACGCGACTTGCGCGCGTCCACTGCCATCCGTTACGTCAAACACGCGTTTACTAGAAATGGTTGACGTAGTGGTCACCGTGCCGTCATCTGCTAATGGGTGCCCTGTTAGCGTTCCCTTTGATGTCCGGAACGTGACTACCTCACCAGGTTGCAGCTTGCCATCCGTTCTCACGACAACAATCAACGGATCGTCAATGTCCCCTTGGTCGTCTGTGCGTTGGTTATTCCCTGAGAGTATATTGAGGGTCGGTCTACGTGTGCCGCTTACAGCTGTAAACCTAAACACCGAAGGGGTTATCGGTGGAACACCACCCGCCATCACGCTAACAGTCTGCGTTATTTCACCGGTAGTAGGTGGATTGCTAGCAGTGCCTAACTGGAAGTAGGTTCTCGCCTCGCCTCTGGAATCGGTTTGGACAACTATATCCGTAGCCGGTGGGGGATGGGTTGATGTAGCCACTCTTGTGAAGGCAGTACGACTACCTGCCAAGGCATTGCCGTCGGCAGTTGTAGTATATACAGTTGTATCTGGGACAGGAATAAACATAGCTCCCGTTTCAGTTGTATCAAAAGCAGCGGCTAAGCCAGAAATAACTCTACCTTTTCCATCCGTCACTCTAACAACAAGTGCATCTTCAAGCCGTCCCTCAAAGACACCTTCCTTCTCATTACCGCCGGTTATCGCCACATTCGGATAACCAAAAATAAAGATGCCTGTTGTAGAAGGAGCACCTGCTGCTGTTGCCCGAACTTTGTTTGTGCCACCATTCATATCAAGCTGCACAGAGGCAGCATCTGATGTCGAAAGCGTCCGGAGAGCAGAGCTCTTGCGAATAGGATCAGTCCCTCTTTGCACATAAAGCCGTCCAGGACCTTCAACAACGCTATACTCAATTCTAATATGACCGCTCCCTGGTGTATCAGGTGTAATCTGCTGATCGGCAAAATCATTACCGTCTCTTCTATAGTTTTCTGCATCAAGCTGAAGAGTCGGAGGGGCTGGAGACGCAGCACGACTATTTACCACGAAAACTGTGAACGTAATAGATGCCCGTTCTGTTGGTGGTTGCTCATTGGTGGGGAAGTCCGTCGTGACAGTATTATCTGTTATTACGATGTTATACGCCCCCGCGGTGCCATGACTTCCCTTCAAAGTAACTGAAGTGGCAAGGCGAAGGCGGCTATCTGCGTGTCTATCCAACAGTGCATTTGTACTGCCATCAACCTGAATAGACATTCCATCTCTCGTCAATGCGATACCTGAACGGATCGTAATAGCTTCATCGTTATAATAGTAAGCTGCACTTTCAGTCAACCAATTCCTCGTAGTAGTTCCTTTGGTGCCACCCGGAGTATCTGCCGTACTCCTATCATAATAGTAGTAATCACCAGCGTTCTCCGCTGTTATGTCAGTGGCTTCTCTTGTCTCTTGCGTAAACCCTTGTACTGTGGTAGTTGCTGATACATTTGCTTTTTCAAACGCTGCTCTATTTCCTTGGGTAGTGCCTGAGAATTGTGCTACACTACTCTTTGGCTGTGGGTAGAACGTTATCGAAAACTCTTGGTTAGGAGCTACAGTTACGAGATCACCTGATGTCCTTGTTTGAAAAGTCAATGCATCCGCAACACCCTGCACACCAAACACCAG
>VXZL01000294.1 GCA_009845505.1 Candidatus Poribacteria bacterium
ACGACGTGGGGTGATTTGAAATCACAGAAGTAGTTCAGGGAAATTCTAACTAACCAACTACGACAGGGCGGTGGACTTCGGTTCGCTGCCCTGTTTTTTTTATTGCGAATCGCGAACCGCGAACCGCAATTCGCAGCGGGAGATTGTCGCTGGGCTTTCAGTGCTGCCGCTGGCGAGGTTTCCAAACCTCGCCAATATAAATTATTTCCGATGGCAATTGGCGAATCGCGGTTTGCTATTCGCGGTTCGCGGTTTAGTGATATTTAGAATTAATAGGACACTCGGCACCGGTTCGGTTAGGAAACCGAACCTACCGGGGGTGGGAGGAGTGTCTCTTTATTTTTCGGTTTTACTATAAAATGTCCTGCTTGACATAGATAGGCCGCTTCTGTTATCCTATAGAGGCAGGAAAGGAGGAGAAAACGATGAGAACTTTCGGGCCCCAAGGTCCCGGGTTCTAAAAGTTTATTTCCCATTATCCATACCTGACTGTCCAGGAAACCGACTTCTGGGACAAGCCTGCACAAACTAAAGTTTATGCTACAATTTCAATCAGAACTGGTATTATATGCAGCGTAAAGACACAGATCTCCTTGATTTTCTCGATGCTCGTATTGAACATTTCCACGACCGGAGTATACGTAGGCTCTTTGAAAACAGGGAGAATATCCAAGGGTTGGTGGAAATCATGGCCACTGATCTGGCTGCCCGCCTTGATTTTAGCCAACTTTCCCCGGTCAATAGGAGTTTCATTCCTGAGATGTTGCGCGAGCGCGAGGCGGACATTGTGTTTCGTGTGCCTTTTGAAAGTCCTGGTTCTGCGAATGAGCTGCTCCTCTATATCCTGATTGAACACCAATCGTCAGTAGATGAGACGATGGGGTTTCGGGTGTTGCTTTACATGCTGCTGATCTGGGATGCCCATTACAGACGGTGGACGACGGAGAAGGTAGCGAAACGTGATCGGTTATTGCCGCCGATCCTCCCGATTGTTTTTTACACAGGGGATAGGAAGTGGCACACACCACTGACGCTTGAGGCGATCATGGACATACCGGAGGAACTTTCTCGGTTCGTCCCGAAGTTTGAGACGTTGTTTCTGAGTGTTAAGGATGCAGAGGTGGCGACCTTGACGAAAACGGGTCATCCGTTGGGTTGGCTGCTGACGGTGCTTCAAAAGGAGAAAGCGGGTAAAGCTGAGATAAGTCGTGCATTAGTGGAGGCCCTATCACACTTGGAGGGGGTTGATACGATAGCCGGTGGTCAGAGACGTGAGGCGATTGTGTATCTGCTGTTGCTGATATTGCATCGGCGGCCTGTAGCAGAGCACAGAGAGTTAGTAGGACTTATAGACCGGCATACGCCGGATATGGAGGTAGAACCGATGGCAGAGACGATGGCAGAAGTGCTCGTTGCGCGCGGTATAGAACAAGGTATAGAACAAGGTATAGAACAAGGTATAGAACAAGGTATGGAACAAGGGATTGCCCGCGGTGCGCGCGATGCTTCTGTTGGCAGCATTCTTACTGTGCTGACGGCACGATTCCCGACACACAATCCAGAACCCATCAAAGCGGCGTTGGACGCGATTGAAGACCTTGACCGATTGGCAGCCCTCGTTGAGACGGCTGCGCTCACACCGAGTTTTCAAGACTTCCTACAAGTCTTGGACAGCTAAAGGCAGGGCGTTCGAGAGTCGTAATTGAATGCCTCTGGAGTCATTTAATTGTTAAGTTGACTTTATACACACCGTGTGTTATACTTTACCCAGATTCGTGCTTCCTGTTTAGAAGCTATTCTAACGCCTATCGCTAATTTCTGTTATACTGAAAAGCAGGAGGGCTTTTTGATGGCAAATCATTTCAATGACCTGCTCCTTGAGACGCTTAAAGAGATAAGGGTCCGGTTAGATCGTCTTGAAGGCCGCGCTGATCGGCTGATTGAGCAAAAAACCGATAAATCAGACTTTGAGGTGCTTCGGTCAGATTTTGCGTCCTTATCCGAGAAACTGGATCAGAAGACCGATAAATCAGACTTTAATGCGCTTCGGTCAGACTTTGAGGTGCTTCGGGCAGATGTGGCTGCGTTATCCGCGAAACTGGATCAGAAGACCGATAAATCAGACTTTCAGGCACTCACTGAAGAGGTGCACGCAAACGGACAACGGCTGGATCGTATCGAAGCGGGGATTAAAACGTTGCAATGGACGATGACCGCGGGCATTGCTGTCATGGGTCTTGCTCTCGCTCTTTTCAAAGCGTGTTAGTAGTGAGTGGCGAATGAGGAAGGGAGAGTCCTGAAAGAAAAATTTGACAAAAAACCCCACTTTGGGTATAATTATAGAAGTTAGGACTTAGTAATATTGTAGCGTAAACTTTAGTTTGCGTTTCATATAGGCGCAAACTGAAAGTTTATGCTACAAATTTTGAAGAAATTCTTGACATCATAACACAATTGTGATATAATTTCTGCAATAGGTAGGATAAAAGGGTTCAACCTTGCCCGTAACCCTTTTCCCAGAAATAACGTTTTTAGGCATAAGTGGGTTTTGAAC
>VXZL01000686.1 GCA_009845505.1 Candidatus Poribacteria bacterium
CATATGGACTGATATTGGAATCAACAATGTTTTCCAAGAAGGGGGGAAGGACGTGCGGTTAAGGTTCGGCAAGAAGCCAGAGATGCTTTTGGAGCGCATCATTAATACTTTCACCGATGAGGGTGACCTCGTTCTGGATTTTTTCGCTGGCACGGGTACAACCGCTGCTGTGGCCCATAAGCTCAGGAGAAGGTGGTTAGCTATTGAGCAACTTGAGGATGTTTTGAATCAGGCGGTTAGTCGCCTGAAGCGGGTCGTGATGGGGGATCAAACGGGAATTTCCAAGTCTGTATTCTGGAAGGGAGGAGGTTCGTTTGTCTATGCTGAACTCGCGGATTCCAACTCATTTTTTGCTAATCGAATCAAAGAAGCAAAGAAGCATTCCACATTATTATCCATTCTGAGCGACATGCAACAGACGGGTTTTCTCCGTTATGATGTAAGAATGGGAGATTTCGACGAAGACGAATTCGTCAACCTTTCCTTGAAAGATGCTAAGCATGCGCTTTTGGACTGCTTGGATGTAAATCACCTGCACGTTAATCTTCACTCACTCGGCGACGATGATTTCTCCGTCTCAAATGAAGATGCAGATACTACTCGTAAATTTTATGCACTATAGAAATGAAGCTGAGCCTCCTCGAAAAATTTGACGCATTTTCCGAGGAAGATCTACTCAAGGTGGATATGCCGCCTGAGATCACGGGTAATCTTTCGACTAGGATTAAGCTACGTCCTTATCAGATTGAAGCTTTGGAGCGGTGGTTCTACTACATTAGTAAGTACAAGAAACGGCCATCCAACCCTCACCTGTTGTTTCACATGGCAACTGGAAGTGGGAAAACGGTATTAATGGCTGCGCTTATCCTTCATCTGTATAAGCGAGGCCATCGGAATTTTCTGTTTTTCGTGAACTCTACCCAAATTATTGAAAAAACAAAGGACAACTTTCTAAACCAAGCTTCCGCAAAGCACCTGTTCAGCCCAATCATAAGGATTGATGGCAAGACAGTAGATATTCGAGTTGTGGAGACCTTTGATGCGGTGAGTAACGAGACGATCAACATTCACTTCACCACCATTCAGGGGCTACACACAAGAATGCGTGACCCAAAAGAGGACGCGGTGACGATAGAGGATTTCCGTGAATTCCAAGTAGTAATGATCTCGGATGAAGCACACCATCTGAATGCTCAAACCAAGAAAAAGCTAAACAAGAATGAAGCCAAAGAAAAACTCAGCTGGGAGGGTACTGTAACTGACATCTTCCGCCAGCACTCCGAGAACATATTATTGGAATTTACTGCAACTGCCGATCTGAATCATCAAGCAATTAAGGAGAAATATCACGACAAGATCCTTTTTGATTATCAGTTAAAGCATTTCAGAGAGGATAGCTACTCAAAGGACATCCAACTCAGGCAAGCGGACTTGCCTCCAATGGATCGAATGATGCAGGTGATGATACTGAGTCAATACAGACTAAAGGTGGCCGAGGCACATAGAATTCCTTGCAAACCGGTGATTCTAATGAAGTCCAGAACAATTGCTGAGTCAGAAGAAAATGAGACATTATTCGCCTCTATGATTAAGGAGCTTTCTGGCAAGGATCTTCAAGAAATGAGAGTGGCGTCATCAGGTGATGAGACACTGTCGAAGGCGTTCAAATACATCCTGGACGACCGCGGAGTGGAAATTGATGATTTTGCTCTAGAGTTGCAAGGCGCTTTTGGAGACGGGAAGATTGTCAATGTTAATAGACCAAATGACCTAGAAGAACTTCAGATTGACCTTAACAACCTTGAAGATCACACAAACGATATCCGCGTGATATTTGCCGTCAACAAGCTCGACGAAGGTTGGGATGTTCTCAATTTGTTTGACATCGTGCGCTTGTATGATAAGAGAGATAGCAAAGGAGACAAGATTGGGAAAACGACAATGTCAGAGGCTCAACTTATCGGGCGGGGAGCCAGATATTTTCCATTCACAGTTCCAGATCAGCCGCACGCCGTGCCCGAAAAGCGCAAGTATGATAGGGATGTGAAGCATTCATTGAGGGTATTGGAGGAGCTGTACTACCATTGTTCGCACAATCCAAGATATATTGTCGAAATCAAGCGAGCCCTGAGAAAAATAGGAATGGAGGATGAAAACACGCGTATAGTGAATCTCCGCTTGAAAGAGAGTTTCAAGAAGTCGAAGTTTTACAAAATCGGATATGTATGGGTAAATGAGCGAGTCGAAAACCCACGTGATGGTATAGATAGCTTGCGTGCATATGATATTCGCGTTCCCTTCACATATCCGGCATTAATGACCGGACGGGTGACGGAGACATCTGCGTTTGACGAAGAGGAAGCAGAAGAGAGTCAGACCAGCGATGGGCCAGTTTTACGGAGCTTTCGTCTTTCAGATTTTAGTCGGAGCATCCTTGATTTTGCTATGGATTCCAACCACTTTTTTCATTTTGTCAGTCTAAAGAGACATTTTCCGTTTCTCACTAGCATTTCTGAATTTCGTGGTTCCGATGAATATCTGGGTGTAGTAGATG
>VXZL01000142.1 GCA_009845505.1 Candidatus Poribacteria bacterium
GTGGTGAAACGGGCAATGCGTATGCTGGATCAAACCAATCCCCAAGATGATTCCAGCCAATATCTGTCAGTTGTTCAGACTCCCCACCCGCTAAACTAACTTTGAAAATTTGATAACTCTTGTTTCCCGCTGAGCGTTTATAGAGCAGCGCATCACCACGTGGAGACCATACTGGCGACGTTGCCCTGGGACCCGCTTCCTCAATAATCTGGGTAAGACCTGTTCCATCGCGATTTACTGTGTAAACCGTCTCTGTTTCAACGAAATCCTTGAAAGGTACTTGATGCTGCCAAGAAAAGGCAAGCTTGTCTCCGGTTGGAGACCACTTCACGACGCTGGACATCCACGAGGGTATCGCTTCAGGTGGAAAAAGGTTTTTCCGGTTGCCGGTACGCAGGTTGAAGAGCGTGATTTGCATCTTTGCCGCTGCCCAACCTGTGATGAAGGCAAGCTCCGTTCCGTCCGGCGACCACGACGCAGGACCCCCGATAGCGATTCGCGCCTCATCTTGTTCACCGATTGTAGCAATGTGGACGACTCGTTCATCGTTTATGATGCGCGAGTAGGCAATCTGTTTACCATCGGGAGACCACGTTGGCTCCGCTCTGAATGCCTCTTTCTCAAAAACGCGTTGGACCTTTGTGCCATCTGGATCCATGAGATATAGGTCCCAAACGCCATCTCGGTCAGAGACGAAGAGTATCTGTTCACCT
Organism: Candidatus Poribacteria bacterium; assembly: GCA_009845505.1. Classification (GTDB taxonomy): domain Bacteria; phylum Poribacteria; class WGA-4E; order WGA-4E; family WGA-3G; genus WGA-3G. The sequence goes on from VXZL01000142.1 coordinate 714, forward strand.
GTCGGTGCCCAGACCGGCGTGATGTTTTGTGAGCGATGCTGGGTTATTTTCACTTGGTTTGTGCCATCTGGATTCATGAGATAGATATCGCGGGTCCCTCCACGGTCTGCCCAAAATGCGATTTTGGGGGTTGTAGGGATTTCTGCGAAAATATGGGCAGGCCAGCACAAGGATACCAAGCTGCAAATGGAAAACAAAAATAAAAAGCAGCGTGCCATAAAAATTTCCTCCGAAGTTAGAAACAGATATCGAAAGAATAGCAGATCGTGCTTATGACTTCTGAGATACGTGGCGGCAAAGACCGCCACGTTCTCAAGTACCCAGAAAGTCCATTAGTTTAAGCGAAGACTTCCTAAGACAAGGGTTTAGTTAAACCCTACTTGGTTCCAGACATCCGTATGAAATCAATCAGGGTTGTCCTGGTTATGCATCTCGGCAGGTCCCCAGATCGCAAACCTGACCTTCGGGACAAGGAATACCACCATTACACTGACAAGCATCTGCTTGGGGTGTTCCGATGATTGCCTGCGCGAGCAAGACACCACCGGTTGCCATACCAAGTGTCAAAGGCCCTTTGACACCCACACGCCCTTCTTCAGATGCAATGAACTCACGGATTTTACCGCGAAGGTTGTTTTTCATTTCGGGTTATCTCCTTTCTGCCGGTGCTTCTGTTCCGGCGAAGTTGAATTCCCAACGGTGGTTAGGAAAACCATTTCCAAGACGAATGACTTCGTTATGGGAGTAGAGCCCTCCCCTTGGAAATGCTTGAAAACAAGTACAACTTCAGCAGATATGAGATTTTGAATAGTATTTCTGTCAAAGTGTTCTCAAGGTGGTTAGACTTAAAACGCTATTTCTCTTTCATTTTTCCCCATAGCGTGGTTAGTAACTGTGATTGTGGCGAAACGGGGAGCGCGAACGCTGGATCAAACCAATCTCCTAAACTATACCATCCGAGAGGTCCCACTTTGATCGATTCCCCACCTATCGCAGCAACTTTGAAGATTTGCCACCTTTCTTTTTCCAGTGCCTCATCCATTATCAGTTGTTGGTAGAGTAGCATACTCCCGTCTGGAGACCATACAGGACCTACTGCACGCAGCCCTCTTTCAGGCACAATCTGCTTGAGACCGGTCCCGTCGCGGCTTATAGTATAGATTGTCTGAGTCTCAAGGAAATCCTTTAACGGGACACGATGCAGCCACGAAAAAGCAAGTCGGTCTCCGGTCGGCGACCACGCCATTTTCTCCATCCATGAAGGCTGAGCCTCTGGTGGAAAAAGAAACTTTTGACGACCTGTTTCGACATTCAAGACACTAATTCGCATACGTTCAGGCCACCCGACCGTAAAGGCAATCTCTGTTCCATCTGGGGACCAAATCGGTCCGCCTCCGAATGCCAAGCGTTCCTCTTTCTTGTCATCTACGGTTCCTATGTAGATAATCCACTGTCCTTGCTCAAGAGAATTGTACGCAATCTGTTTTCCATCCGGGGACCATGACGGTGCTCTTCTATCCTTTGACTTGCCGAATACTTGACGGATATTGGAACCGTCTGGATTCATCAAATAAAGGTCTGTACTTCCCTGAAACCGGTCTCGGCTTGAGCAAAAAAGGATGTGTTCCCCCGTTGGAGACCAAACAGGCGAATGGTCTACAGCGGGATGATTCGTAAGGTTTACTTGCTGAGTTCCGTCTGGATTCATTAACAAAACATCCCAGTTCCCATTTGGAGCCGCTGCAAACGCAATTTTAGGTATTGTTGGTGCTTGTGCGGGAACAAGACATATATTTGCGGACAACAACATTAAGCTAAAAAGATAAAAAA
>VXZL01000143.1 GCA_009845505.1 Candidatus Poribacteria bacterium
TTTACTTTCAACACATATATCACTCAATACCTGATGACAAAATATTTACACACCCCACCAGCACGCACCTCACCGCCGAAAGGCGACCTCTCGAACCAGAGCCCATTATCAAAAACATCGGTATCTCCGAAGAAATCCGATAGAGATGGCTCCGCAACTTCTAAACTTGTTGCATAGTTTGTTCTCACCATGTTCGACCCACCAATCGAAGGATAAGAACGAGCCTTCAGCCGCTCCTTGACAGGTTTCACATACGACGGCGGCTGAAAATCACACATCCAGTGTCGTAAGGCTTCTATTATCCTTGGATGTGCGGATACAAACTGACCTACGCCTGAATTGGGGTTATCTCGAATATCAAGATACCCCAGATTTGTAAGGTTCAATAAGGGTGTGAAATCGGTAATTTGATTGTTCTGTAACTCAAGCACCTCTAATTGATTTAAACTTGAGAGGGGTGAAATATCGGCAATCCGGTTACGAAACAGCTTAAGTATCCTTAGGTCCCGAAGTTCTGAAAGTGGTGTGAGATCGCTAACCTCCTCATCCGCGATCAGTAGCCTCGTAAGATTTGTGGCGTGTTCCAAGCCCTTGAGACTTTTAACACCACGCTCATTAAATATCAACGCGTAAAGCCTTTGCATATCTGTAATTGCAAGTGTGTCAACACCTAACGTCTCAGAAACCACACGTCGTAGGTTTTCATCTGGCATCCAGTTTTCTGCGGATGTTACAGAAACGGTTGCCCAAAAACACAGCATAAGACACAATACTTTTTTACGGAACATCCGAAACGCCCCCTTTCAAATCGCTATCTATCCCAATGACATAAAGCCCGAATTTCTGATACATCCCAAAAAGACTATTATCCGCTTTGTCTTCGTTGGTCTCCAGCTCTTTCCGATTATTTCTTCCACTCAGCAGATCCGCAATTGAACCAATATCGTCCAAAAATTTAGCATTCACAGCGAGGTGATTTGTGTCAAATTTAAGTGAATCATACGTCTTGGGTGGCAACAGATAATAATTGCCATAGAGATTGGCGTAATGTGGCGAAACTTTATCCAAAAGGATGTAGAGCAGTGGATTGGTGTAGTAAAACTGGGCATCTACAATCATATTTGCTTTGCTGAAAATGGATTGCATCTGTTCTTTTTGAAAAGTTTCACCTATTGCGCAGATTTCCATTAAATGCTCTGTGTATGGTTGTTCTAACCGATAGATGATTACATCTTGTGCTGCCATTGTCTGATTTCCTATAGATATGTGTTGATTAGCAATTCGTTAAATTGTTGGATAAAAACGTCTGCAGAAACATTTTTGCATGCCCAGTTTCGTCCTTGATTTCCCTCAGATGCGGGGATTTCGGAGAAATTGTTTGTGATTTCAGAAATCGTCTCAACAAATGCTTCGGCAGTTTTGAGTCCATGAAAACCAGGTCTTTCTTTAAAAAGTGGGTGTTGTCCAGCTACAGAGATTACACCTGCCATGAGCATCTCTTGATTGATACGCGAGGACACATCGTGCCATGTATCGTTAATTCCAATTCCAGCCGTTGATAAGTGATACGCGACTTCAATGTATGACGCGTTCGGTATCCATACATCCGTACAGGCTCGGATTTTCTCTACAAGCTCAAGGTCTTCTGTCCTATTTTCATTGCTCCACACCTCAGCGTTTCCGATATAGATGCGTCTCATTTTGCCCTTGAGTCTTTCAAAAACTTCAAAAATCAAGTATGGGTTTTTGATATGTTTGAGTCCGCCACATGCAATAACGGATAACTCTTTTTTCGCAGGCTTAAACAAATACGGATCGATAGCATCACAAAGATACCCAATCGGTGTAATGCCGAGCGCTGTGAGTATATCCCACAAATAGGGTGTATTCACGACAACGCCGAGAGGATAGTGCTTAATTTTCGCACGCGACCACCACGGAAGTCGTGCGAGTTCCAACTCACAACACGTTACGATTTTCGCCGCAGGCTTTTCAAATAACTTCGTCAGACGCGCTGCGTGTGCCTTGTGAATTGCACCTAATACGTCACCCTGCATAACGGTGTTTGCCTGAATGTCTCTCCACAAGCTAAACCACAGTGATTCTATCAGACAGAAATCGCTTTGAATTTCTTCAACATCACTAATAATACGTACATCATAGTGTGTGCGCAGCGCGCTTGCACGGGAATGGATATTCGGCAGCATCCCGCCTCCAGCATTTCGTTTCGCTTCGAGATCAAACGATTGATACATCTTCGGCACAAGATAATCTATCTTCATCGTGTTGCCTCCTCTATCGCGGATCGGAAGGCTGGATAGCTCACATTTTTCAATGCCCACTGTCGTGTCGCAGCGACATCCACTTCGGGTGCGGACTTCAATAGTTCAACACAGGCTTCAGGGGTCAACCCGTTGGCAACACACGGATATTCCTCGAAAAGCGGATGCTGTCCAGCGAGGATACCCACCCCTGACAAGAGGGCCTCCATCGCCGTTCGGCAGCATGTTTCGTGATTGGCAAAATTTAGATAATAT
>VXZL01000249.1 GCA_009845505.1 Candidatus Poribacteria bacterium
ATATGAATCATAATAGGTTTTTCTCCTTTCATTGCTACAATATTAGCGATGGGTTCTGCCGTATTCCGAACAATTGTAAACTGTTTTTGTTCATCCGCATGTTCGCGTTTAATCATTTTGTGAGTTACATAGTAAAGTTCAAGTGGATCGTAATTTAAACTTCGAATTAGCCGGACAAGATCGTCTGTCTCAAAACTTCCAATCTTTACTTGGATATTGTGCAAGTTTATTAACTGATCGAATACCTGCTTGGTCATATTACTGTCAAGGTCATTCTTCGGTAACCATCCGCGAAATGCGGCGGGGATATGGTCAATAAAAAAATGACTAAACTCATCGGGAGAAAAAAGTGGTATTGACGAATCGGTTAAGACTGCACGACATCCCAAAAAGCGTTGATAGAGTAAAGCGTTTTTGATCGCAAAGAGAATATTCTCTGTATGATTGTTTTGCCCAGGCGTGTTCACAGGGATAGTTAGAATATTACCAAGCGCTTCTGAAAACTCTGGGATTGGATTCCCGTTATTTTTTGTTTTTGAAATCGGCAATACTAAGTGTGCTGTTTCGCGATAGATACGAAAGGCATCGTACGTTTTGATATATACGGACGGAAAATCTGGATCACGAAATTTATTGTATGCCTTACGAAAAGCTTTAATCAGTCCATCAGTGAAAAACGATGGCGGATATAGATGAATAAAAAATGTTGATGTGCTCCTTGTTGCATTGTAACAGATTTTGTCAAGCATATACTGCGCTCGGCAAACACTGCAGACGCGGCGTTTCGGTTCCCCTGATGATCCACCTTGAAGCCGATTTGAGAACTGCTGAACTTTAATATTTGCGGACACATCCGATGTCATCCATAGAGCAGTGTCAAATTCTGAACCGCAGGTGCTACACTGAACATGATTATCCTCAACATAGCGTTTCAAGTTTTCGTTAAAACTCTTTTCCCTATCATCAATAAAATCGAAATCTATGTATTTATGAACGTAATCGACTAACACCCCAAATTCACTTTTAGTTTCTAAAGTTCTTAAAAGCTGCGTGCCATCTTGGACAATCAATTCGTAAATCTCATTAAACCCGAGGCCAGCATTGTAAAGATCTAGACCAACAATATAGCCTCGCCCCCGACGGGCCTCAAACAATTCATACCGTTCTTGATAAACTGTATCTTCAGTATTCAATGGCAATTCAAGGAGTCCATAAATGCGTTTCCATATATCCTCGGCATTTGTAAAAAAATGGTCCTTCAAGAAAACATAGTACGTTCTCACCAATTCCCCAAGCCGAATAGTATCATCATCAGGTGGTAAGAGGTAGGTTTCGGCATTTAATGTTTCCTCAAGCAATGTCCTTCGTTCAACTATCTCTTCCAGATTAAAAAGAGAAAGTTGCCCCTCTTGATGTTCATCCACATTTGGCTTCAACTCACCCAACTCATCTCGGATGCCTTCAAGTCTTCTCCGAAAATCGGCGTTCATATCATCTACTTTTCCATTTGCCACATACTTGCGCTCACTGATGATATTCCGGACTTCATTCCAAATTTCTGCGAAAGGGACACCGAGCACAAAGCACCTTTCATCTACTTGTATACCGGCTGGTCTACCTTTAATAAATTTACTAAATTTTCCACGAGTCTTTGCCTCAATGTTGTGAACAATAGCGTTTCCGACTGTTCTGATCTCGTCGGTTGTGATGTGAACAGCGCGATCTTGATCGACAAGGTACGCAACACCATCAGGATAGTAAAGTAATGGCAACAAGTCTTTTTCCGTTTCCAAATACCTTGCAATCTCATTGTGGATTAAGTTTGTAAAAACCCCTCGCTGCTCGCTTACCTTGTGGTAGACAAATCTATACTTAACATCATCAAAAAGACTGTTAATTTCTTTGAGGAAATCCTGCTTTTTAGCCCGTTCCTCAAGCATCTTTGAAAGATCAATCACATCCATCGCTCGGATAATCGGAACAAGATGCTCCAAAAGCCTGTCTTTCTCAAGCGAATATGGATCATAATTAAGATCGAGTGTTTCATCGTAAGTGTTATGGTACCGCGAATGCGCGCGGACCAGGACCTCAATATCTTTCACATAATCCTGCCACTCTGGGAAAAAACGTTCTATCTCAAGGTTCTTCAAAGCTGCACTAACATTTTTCGCGTTTGCCAGATAGTTAAACGAACGCTTTTCGTCCTGGAATTGACTGAGCTTGTTCAGATCATGGACGCTGTAAGCACTGAAAAGCACTTGAACCTCAATATCGTCAAGATTCAATATCGGACGCAATCGATCCAGCACACAAATCCCGTTGAGAACATGGAGATAGAGGGACTGCCCCGCTTTCGCACCCCATTGAATAATTTCCTGGTATTCACGTAACTTACCGTTTACGATTTCTTCTATATAAGTGCGGAAGAGATCGTCAGCATCAAAACCATAAGCAAGCGAAAACAGTAACTCTTCAGTCTCGGACTTTTGTTTTGCCATGATGTCTCCTTTATAATTGTAGCGATTTGGGT
>VXZL01000205.1 GCA_009845505.1 Candidatus Poribacteria bacterium
CGACAATGCGCCTCACGGAGTGCTGCCTCAACTGCCTCTGGTGTTTCCGAGCGGGCGAAAATGAAACCGAGATACCGTGCGCCTTCCGGCAACGGGACGACTTCACCACCAATAGGGATTGTGATGTTGACTTCCGTAACACCGTCTACCTTGCGGGCTGCAGACGTGCCACGTACTTCACCAAGAATCCCCGCCTTCGGAACAGGTATCATCATCACCCCCGCTGCCTGTTGCTCCCGATGAAGCATTTCCACGTGCTGCCCAATTGCGTGTCGGATGACAAGTTCTTCCAACGACATGCGAGTGCCAAATCGCAGCGTGCGTGCGCATAGCCCACCAATCGTCCGGGCAGCGATTTCAATGAGGTGCGCGCCTTTTGTATTATGACGTAATTCAGCGTGGATGGGGCCGTGGCGGAGTCCTAATGCAGCGGCGGCTTCTGCGGTCGCGCTTTGTAGTTCATTCTGAACCTCGGACGATAGACGCGAAGGCGTGATGTAAAGCGTCTCCTCAAAAAATGGTCCTTCAAGTGGGTCAGGTTTATCAAACAGTGCCAATGTCTTGAGTTCCCCATCCAAAAGAATGCCTTCAAGTGCTACCTCTATGCCGGGGATGTAATCTTCGACCAATACCTCCGAATATGAAGACGCAGTGTCTGTGTCTGCTTCCGTTTCCAAAGTTTGGAGAAGTGTTGTGATGCGCTCGAAGGCATCAGTAAATTCACACGGCGTGTCCGCTCGAATGACTCCGCGGCTTGCAGATAGAGAGAGCGGTTTAATAACACACGGAAAATCAACGTTGTTAGTGATTTTGATAAGATCGTCATGGATTGAGAAACGTCTGAACCTTGGACATGAAACACCCCCTTTTGCAAGTGTCTGCCGTAAGCGGTACTTATTGCGCGTGGCTTTGGCAGATTCAACGGGGTTGTGTGGAAGTCCGAGTGTCGCTGCTGCAATTGTAGCGAGCAAGGTGGTATCGTCATCAACGCCGACGATGGCAGTGATTGGATGTGTTTCAGCAAATTCGGTGATCGTCTGTGTTGCGGCGATTGGCGTACTGAAATCAAGCACAAGCGAATCGCGAGGCGATACAGCTGCGGTTGTAGCGGCTTCCTCTGAGGCAACGACTACCTCTACATTGAGTTTCATAGCGGCAGCGAGAAAATCGCTTGCTCGGTAGGTTCGCGTCGGAAGTAAAAGAAGGATACGCGGTTTCTCTGAGGCGCGTTCTGGCATTTAGGGACCTCGGGGTTATAGCCGCGATCGGAGGATTTTTTGATATTCCGCATGGGCATCTTGCGGCTCCAATTCGCCATCAAGGACCCGTCGGAGACATTGCACGAAGCCGACAGGTGCGTCCTCACCGAAGATAGTCCGTCCAAACAAGATTGCGCGTCCACCATTGCTGACAACGTTGTGCGCCAAAGCAAATGTGCTACGTGCGTTTTGTCGAGGTCCACCTAAGGCACCGATGACCAATGTGGTATCAAATTGGCATAACTCACTCCAGACCTCTGATGCTGTGTAGGCGGTTTTGATAAAGCGCGGACGCTGGTGTTTGCGGAGGTAACTCATCGTGCGAACAATGGAGTCGGCGACGTACATACCCCGTTTTTCATCGTCCATTCCTGGTAATTTAATGTTTGGTAAAAATACCTCTAATAGATGGTCAAAACCCTCAATCTCACCAACAACGTGTGCAAACTGTATATATGCCTGTAGCATCCGCTCATCAGCGATCGGGTCGTTGTTGAGTGTGATGGAGTACAACCCCAGGTTAACTCGGCATTCAAGTGCGGGCCCGATCAATGCCTCGCAATAGCGTTGCATGTCTTCAGGGAAGACCGTCTGAAATGGCATCGACAGCCGCGAGGTATAGACCCCGAACCGTGGGTTCCAGATGGCTGTTTCTGAGTTCATTCGGACGATCGGTGTAATCGGTGTGCTTTCAAACAGGTTCTCTTCGAGTGCGAGGGTTTCTGCATCAGCCGGGGTCATCAAGAGTCCATCTAACTGTCCATCAGCGGCGAGGTCGCGTTGAAGTTGCAAAAACTCAGCGTGTGTTCGGTAGTGAGGTTTAGGGTGTTGCACTTGTCCGAGTCCTTGAATCCCAGCGGATGCGAGTGGGTCCGCGGCGAAGACGAGGATCGGGCTGCGTGCAAGCAACTCCGAGTCGGCGAGTTTATCAAATATCCGGTTGCCCATTTATAATTAATTCCTTTTTAATGGTTGTTAGTTGTTGGTTGACTGATAACTATCATAGTGTATTTGTTGGATCGATGTCAATCACAAGTTCAACTGCGTTTGATTTAATTGTGACGGGTGGCTCGTGCGTTAGGTACCTAAGAAGTTGACTTATTTTTTCAACGGCGTTGCTTCGGAGCAAGAAATGCCACCGAAATTTCCCCTCAATTTTCGAGAGCGGTGCCGGTGCGGGACCGAGGATTTCCACAGGATGTGGGCTTGCTCCGTGATCCGTCTGCCAGGTTTCGAGATGCTCCTGCACGGTGTGCGCAG
>VXZL01000532.1 GCA_009845505.1 Candidatus Poribacteria bacterium
GCAGAATAGCAAGAGTTACAACGAACTCTACGCTGCTTATTTTATTGACCGACATACCGGCTGGGTCGTCGGACAACTCGGTGAGATTCTACATACACTCGACGGCGGAAAAACGTGGAAATTCCAACGGAGTGGGACACAGGCAAATCTAAACAAGGTCTATTTTGCCGATGAAAACCACGGGTTAGTCGTTGGAGATGAAGGTGTCATTTTGACCACTATCAATGGGGGTGTGACGTGGGAGTTGCAGAACAGTGGCACGTCTAACGATCTCTATAGCTTCTCGCTCTCTCCTGAAGGCATCCTCGCTGTCGGTGAAAACGGTGTTGCGATGCGTTATGCTGTGGATACGGAGAAGTTTATTGTTGAATTGCCACCTGCTGCTGAAGAAGTCGCAGCAGCATTAGAAGCACAACCCGTAGAACCTGTTGAATATCATTGGGAGATTATCCGATCAGGAGCCTTGCAGACCTATTTCACGGATACCTACTTCCTGTCTGCGCTGCGCGGCTGGACGGTCGGACACGGGGGTGTTATTTTAAATACAACAGATGGTGGCAAAACGTGGTATCCACAACGCAGCGGCGTAACAGAAGACCTGCAACGTATCGTCTTCATTGATGCGCAACACGGCTGGATCGGGGGCAATAGTGTACTCCTGCGAACCGAGAATGGCGGTGAGACATGGGAGGTCATCCGTGAAGGGTTGGAAACTATCTACTATATCGGTGCGATGCACTTCATTAATCCGAAAGTGGGCTGGCTCGGTGCGAATAATGGGCAAACGCTTCACACAAGAGATGGCGGCAAAACCTTCCGATTGCAGAAAACAGGGCTTGGGTATCCACCTATCGACGGCTTACACTTTATCAACCCCAAAGAAGGGTGGGCAGTAACACCACGCATGATGGGAAGCGGAAGTTACCTGCTGCATACCGTAGACGGTGGGGATCACTGGGAGGTCCAAGCCAGGACAAATCAGTATGGTGTCGGTATTCATTTTATGAATGAGACCGCCGGTTGGGTGGTACTGGCGAATGGTGCATCACTCCTCACAACAGATGGCGGCACGACATGGAAACAGACACTGTCCAAAATGTCCGGTGGCACTCGACTCCATGCCGTAAAATTCCGGAATCATACGGAAGCTTGGGGCATCGCGAATGACAAGACACTTCTCATGACACACAACCAAGGCAAGCATTGGGAGGTAATAAATGACTCGCTCGGTAATCAACGCGCAACCCTTGACGATGAAAGCTGGGTGCATCAAATGGCAAAAGAACAATTTCTCCCTGCTTTCAACATGACAAACGCTCACATCCTTGAGGATGGAAAGGGGTGGATCGTCGGTGCGATGATGTCAGCACCCCGCACGACCGATGACTTCGTTATCGATGCCGACGAGCAAGTGCAAGATACGATAGGCCAGATTTATAGCACAACAGATTTCGGAGAAAACTGGCACCACCAACTCGGCAAACAGCGGAATACCCTCCGCGATGTGTTATTTCTCGATGAGCAACACGGTTGGATTGCCGGGGATAACGGTGATTTATTTTTAACTGAAGATGGCGGACAGACATGGCAACATTTAGAGAGTGGGACCACGCAACGTATCGTCGATGTCCACTTCACCAGCCTTGAACCGAAATGGGGATGGCTGATGCTCCGAGATGCAACATTACTCTACACGCAAGACGGATCACAATGGACGGCACAAAACAAGCAAGAACGACTCCCACACGAGGAATTCTTTGCCATAAATGATGTCGCATTCGGTAACTTTTCTGAAGGTTGGGCTGTCGGAGAGCGTGGCGATATTATACACAATCCAGACGGAGGTACCACTTGGGCACGGCAGCGCACCTCAACCAGTAAACCCCTCACGAGCGTTGATATGAAATTCGCACCCCTCGGTTGGGCGGTTGGCACAAATGGTGTTACCCAACGCACTGTCAACGGTGGCGAATATTGGAAGTTCCACGAAACCCACACCGGTTCCGATCTGAAGGCAGTGTCGTTCATTACGAAACGAAAGGGATGGGCAGCCGGACGCGGTGGAATTATCCTATCTACCACCGACGGGGGTTTCACGTGGACATCACAAGCAAGTGGTGTGAACCAAAGCCTTTACGACATCTTGGCACTCTCTGAACAAGAAATCTACGCCGTCGGTGCTACTGGAACTATCATCCACTCGACAGATGGCGGGGAAACGTGGGAACAGGAGCATACTGGGATTAATGACAACCTGTATGCAGTCACGCGGGTCAAAGGCAGCGATACGCTTTGGGCAGTTGGACAGTTGGGCGTTGTCCTGCGCCGTCCTAAGCGTTGATGGACCTTTGTTTATCTTATAATCGTTTAAATATCGTGCGGAGGCGTATAAAACACACATAGCTCTCCGCACGATTTTTTGTTTTATGCACCCTTTTCGATCTCAAATCGTATCATTGAACTCATAGCGAGTAAGGGTTATGGATCGTTGAAAGTTATACGAAAGTTAATC
>VXZL01000209.1 GCA_009845505.1 Candidatus Poribacteria bacterium
GTCTATAAATATCCTGTAAACGGAGTTCGCAGCCTATAGAGAAAAGCGAGAGGACATCCTCAAGTTCCCGAAACTCGGTTTGCATCCACCCCGACTCTTGACGACAATAATGTTCAACGCGAACCTCATCTTGCGAAATGAGAATGTAATCTTTTAGAGAACCAATTTGCCGATAATGCTCAAATTTCTCACCTCTATCGTAAGCTTCAGTTGAGCGTGACAGGACCTCCACGACGACAGTGGGATTCAGGAGAATGTCAAAAGTATCATCTTCAGCGCGCGGTTCCCCGCAAACAACGACAATATCCGGGTAAAAGTAGGATTCTGTTTGCTGTGCCTTCACCCGCATATCGCTTGCGACGGCTCGGCATTCTCCATCCATCAATTGAATATTAAGATACGTTACTATATTCGCTGTGATGAAATTATGGGCGAAACTTGCGCCGGACATGGCGACTATCTGTCCGTTGATGTATTCATGTTTTGTCGTCGCCTTGCGTTCAAAAGCGAGGTACTCTTCAGGGGTCAGATAGGTTTGTACCGCAAGAGATGACATGCGTACCTCCATAGATTCCATTCCAGATGAGTGGCGATTTCAATCTTGAGATCGCCACTACAAGTTTAACAAAAAACGTGTCTATTCCTCATCATCCTCTGCATAAGAGTGTCCGCTAAAAATTGCGCGGACCTGCTTTGCTGTCTTTGGACCTGAGAGCAATTTCCCAATCCGATCGCCTTCTTCTTTAAGTAAAGCCTTGACGTTTGTCAGCACTGCTTCCAGTTTGTCACCGGGAAACTTGCACGCGCCATTCTCATCCATGTGGATAATTTCGCCGGGTGCGACGTCCATACCGGCTATTGAGACTGGAACGTTGACAGCCTGAACCGCCATCGCGCCGTGTCCGGGTGTGATGCCACTTAACAGGTATTGGAATTCCATAGGACGGATTTCGTCAATGTCGCGTGACGGACCATTTGAGATCGCACCGAGGCAACCGATCGCTTTCATCGCTGCAGTCATGTTACCGCCTGCCAAGCCGACCTTGTTCTCGAATTCAGGCGGAAATTTTTGCTCAAATGCCAGAATTGTTGGCTGCTTGGAGGCACCTAACGCATCAATAACATCCATAAAGGAGAGCCCGGGATAGTTCGGATCGGGCACACCGTAGACACATGTCACTGCATACCCAGCAACAGCACCAAGTTCAGGGTACATACAACGGATAGTCGTATCTGTATACCAATTTTCCGTCCACGGATTGTAAAGTCCCAGACAGAGCGGACTCGTCGGATACGTAGCGACCACATTCGTAATCGAGGGTGTATCATATTTACGGAGTTCTGCCAACATTTCCTGTTCTGTTAATGCCATAGTATATTTTCCTTTCTGGCTATCAGCGGTCAGCATTATAGCCATCAGCCATCGGCTGTCAGCCCTCAGCAAAGACGCAAGCGTTATAAAATGTCTCTTTTCTTTATTTCCGATAGCCACTTTGCTGAAAGCGAAGCGACCTGACAGCTGATAGCCAGTTAAACAGCCATTTCCCTACCGGCGTGCGCACGTCCGATGCGTGCAGCTTCTTCGCCACCCCCGGTAATTCGCACACCCGCGTCAATACTTTCCTTAATTGTATCAGGTGACGTGCTCTCCAAAAAATGAATGCCAGAGGCTTGGCATGCAGCAAAGACGCGATTTCGGGCATCTTCTAATTCTTGTGGGCGCGGACTCGGCGGGTTCATGTAGCCAAACGACATGCTCATATCACCGGGGCCCCACTCTGCGAAGGCAATTCCCGGAACCTGTGCGGTAATCTCAACGTTTGCTAATGCCCGCTTATTCTCAAATTTGAGTCCGAGCAAGAGTTCACCCTTCGGATTCAGTGGCCAGGGATCGGCGACCTCAAGATATTCGTTAGCGGAAATGCCCCAGATGGGTGCGGCGGAACCTTGCCCTGCAGACCCGCGGCGTCCGACATCCAATTGTGTACCAACCCCGACAGTTTGGAAGGGGTAGCGGCATGCTTCAACAAACGCTTTGACTGCCTCTGGAGATTCAGCATGGCAAAGCAAGAGACCGTGGACCCCACGCGCAAGGAGTTGCCGCATCTGCCAACCGTTGGCACGAATCACGTCTGCACTGATGCCATCTACGGGTAACTCAACAATGATAGCCGGCGTTGTATGTCCACTATTGGTCGGTCCACCATCAACGAGTCCGCGCATGAAACTATCCAATCCAGCAAGATCAAAAGCCCCGTGCTCCATGCCGACGTTGATATAATCTGCCCAAGTTTTCGCCATCGCGACGCCGGCATCATAGTTGAGAGCCGCGCCTGTGTGACTGCCAGTGTAGAAGACAGGCAGATCGTTTTCGAGTAACTCGATCGCTTTATTAATGCGTTTCGGCATTCCCGTTCTCCTTACTTTGAAGGTGCAATACATAAAAAGGGTCGATCGTTTCGGAACCAATTTTTTATAATTTGAATTTTATAGAAAGTCTGATAATC
>VXZL01000611.1 GCA_009845505.1 Candidatus Poribacteria bacterium
CGCCCCTGCCTTTTGACGAGGCAGCATAACTTTACAATACAGTCCAAACTTTAGTTGATTATAGCAAAATCGACAATTACTTGTACTATATGCGTTCGGCACCTTTCATGATAGCACTGGCATTGATCCGTATGCTTCCTGTCGCATTCGTGATTAGATTTCCAAGCGGATCTTGACATCGGTATAACCGTGGTTGTTCAGTGTCGCAATGATAGACGACATAGAGCCAGTAGCGATCGCGGTGATTGGCGGCTTGCCGCCATTCATTCGCTGTTAATTCTACACCCGTAATTCCTGTTCGTCCTTTAACTTCAATGTAGCGCACCTCACCGTTCGGATGTCTGGATTGCAAGTCGAATCCTTTTTTCAGACTCGGATTGGAAACATCTTTGACTTCTGCACCGCGCTCGCGTTCGTAGTCAATGGCTGTTTTAATCGCGATAGCCTCAGCATCTCGCAAAGTTTTTGTCGGAATTTCCTCAATTTGGGACGGTGTGACAAAGGCACGCACATAGATGGATACGGGACCTAATTGTGTATTTTCAATTTCTTTAATGAGATTTGCTTCTGCTGCTTCGCGCTTTTTAGGGAGTGCTTTGAGTTCTTGTTCACAGTTGTTCAATTTGGTCTGTGCTGCAGGAATATCTTTGGCAACATCTTTTTTAAGATTTTTTCGTTGTTCAAGAAGTTCCGCCTTCCGCAAGTTGGATGAAACTTGGATTTGTTTTGTTTTATTTTCCAGACTGGCTTGAACTTCATTAAGAATGTGACAAAGCCTGGGGCTTCCGAAATTTTCAGAGACGAAATTTTTAACAGGTTGCGTTTCATCAGCAAGGTTCATCCATTCAGCGGACAAAGTTGCAGGCCTGCTGTGTTGTCCTGTCCGTGGCATTAGGGTCAACAAAAGGTGTGCTGGTGTTTCCTCACAACGGCCATCTGCAAAGCGTTTGATTCCGACGAGCATTTCGTCAAGTACGTGAGGTTCGTCATCGGTTTCTCGTACCACAAGGATTCTCGCTAAATAGAACAGATAAGGTTCATCTGTTTGCGGATCGAAATAGACTCCGCCCCACTCACCTTCAGTGTTGAATTTTTCCAAAAAACGAGTGCGGATCGCGTCAAAAATTGGTTCGCCGGGGTGTAGAAAAATCGCTTCTGGTTTCTCAGATCCAGAGGGCAGCGCAAATTCACGTGAGAATGTTAAGCGATCTCGTAGCTGAAGTGGATATTCATCAATTACGTTTTGTATAGATGCAGGACAACGAGATAGTTTAAAAGTCGTCTCAATGTCCCGGTCAATTTGATAACCGAGCAGTGGTACTGCATCTTCAAAGAAGCTTCGTACATAAGCAGGTAGCATACGAAGCGTTTCTGCGGATTCCCTTTGCGCCTGAACAGTGCCGAGTAAATGTTTAACATCGCTGCTGAAGACTGATTTCTGTTGGTTTTCAAGATGTTTTTGTATATTTTCCTGCGTGAATTGTGTGTTGATAATCTGTATTGAGGCATCTACCTGATTTTTCGTGATGGCTTTCGTGATGAGTTCCTTCAAAGAGATTTGACTAAATTGTTGCCCAATTACATCAAAGACCTTGTCATCATTTAATTCGTCACGCATTCTTTGCATTTTTTCCAATAGCACTTTCAGCACGCGTCCCTCACGTGTGGCTTCAGCAACGAGATTTAGCAGAATCACTGTGTGCGTCTGTTTGTATCGGTGAATCCGTCCCATCCGCTGTTCAAGCCGAGCGGGATTCCATGGAATATCGTAATTTACCATCAACCAACAGAATTGAAGGTTGATCCCTTCGCCAGCTGCGTCGGTTGCGACAAGGTATTGCGCGCCGTTCGGGTCGCGAAAGAATTCGACCTGATCTTCACGTTCATTGTATTTCATGCCACCGTGGATCTGGGCAACCTTTCCGGTAAAGCCCAACGCCTCTAAACGTTCAATGATAAAATACATCGTGTCGCGATGCTCGGTGAAAATCAGAACTTTAGTGTCTGGATATTCCGTTAATGCCTCCCAGAGATTTTCAAACTTACTTTCATATCTCAGGTTATAAACCTTCTTCGCTAACTCAGCAAGTCTTTGCACGTGAAAGACTTCCGTTTCAAGTTCAGTGATTGAACGCGCAGCGGTTGCACGCTCAAGGTCTTCGTCAACCTGCTCTGATTCCTCTTTTCCGTCAATAATCTCTTCTTCATCGCCTGTTTTTTCGTCTCTGATGTCAATGTCCGAAAGTTCCTGTTGGGATTTCTCAAGTTGTGCTGCTGACAACCTTCCATCTTGAAGGTGCCGAAGAGTGGTTAAGAGTTTTTCCTCACGTCTGATAAGACTTTGTAACAGGGCAAACGTTGAGCTGGTAAGTCGTCTCTGTAACACCATCATCGCTATCTTTGCCGCGCTCCGATTGTATTGACCCGCGAGATCGAAATATTTCTCGCAATATTCTGTGACAGCATCATACAGCGATTGCTCACTCACTTCGCCCTGCTTCAAAGGGTAAGCGATGGTCTGACTTCGCCGCGGTGGGTAGATGGGTTTTTCATCAAAAGTAATCATCTCCTCCTTCATACGGCGGAGCAGATGTTTGGATTTTACGTTATGAGGCAACCGTTCAAATGCTTTTTGTGCAGCAAGGTGTTCAGGTAGGAGCAGTCGCCAGAGGAAATAGTAGGCATCATCTTTCCCCATGTGAGGCGTTGCCGTGAGGAGTAAAAGGTTTTTTTGTTGTGCAGCAATTTTTTCGGCAAGTTCGTACCGTTTCGATTGATGGACTGTTCCATCTCGCTCGTATCGTGCGGAAAGTTTATGTGCCTCGTCAAAAACGATGAGATCGTAGGGTTGTGCTTCAAAGAGACAGTTTTGCATTCGGTCTTGGCGCAGTGTATCTAAACTGACAATGGCTAAGCGATTTTTCGGATTGACAAAGGGGTTTGCGTTTACAGCATCAGCACTAGACAGCATACGGAATTGGAGGCGAAAACAGACGCGTAGTTCGCGTTCCCAGTTACCAATCAATCCTGCTGGTGGTACGATTAGTATCCGTTCCACTTGGCGGCGGAGTAGCGACTCTTGGATATAGAGGCCCGTCATAATTGTTTTACCAGCACCCGCATCGTCAGCCAACAGAAACCGTAACGGCACATATTTAAGGAGATGCTCGTAAACAGCGATGAATTGATGTGGCAGCGGATCGATGAGCGATGTTTCTGTCGCAAAGATCGGATTAAATAGATAGGCATGATGAAGGCGATGTGCTTCAGCAACAAGCCTTACCAAATTGGGGTCAGCAGAAAAAGAATTAGACACGATCATCACCCGTTCACAAGTGCTTCAACCGCATCAATCTCTCTTGGCACCCCATCCGTCAGCACTTCGCAACCCGTTTCGGTGATAAAAATATCGTCCTCTATGCGGACACCGATGCCGAGATACTCTCGCGGAACATTTTTTGTCCCGTCAGCGACATAAAGACCCGGTTCAATTGTCATCACCATTCCCGGTTGGAAGGTTTTAAACTCGCCTTCTGCGTCGTGGACGCAATTGACATCATGCACATCTAAACCGAGCATGTGTCCGATTCTGTACATATAGAACTGCCGATATTTTTCTTTTTTTATCAGTTTCTTCGTTTTCCCCTTAAGAAGACCGAGGCTGAGCATAGCTTCTGTTAGCAACTCAATTGATTGCTCGTGCGGTTCGTTAATAGGGACACCCGGACGGATAGAATCAATAATGGCGTGGTGTGCATCAAGGACGAGTTGATAAATTTCTTTTTGCGCCTCAGTGAAGGTGCCATTTGCCGGAAAGGTGCGGGTCACGTCGCCAGAATACTGACCGTATTCCGCCCCCGCGTCAATGAGAACGAGTGTGTCATCTTCAATTCGGCAGTCATTCGTTGTGTAGTGGAGCGTCGTGGCGTTACCACCACTCGCAACGATAGTAGGGAAAGCTGGACCTTTCGCGCCGTTCATGCGGAACGTAGATTCAACGAGGGCTTCCAGGTCGTATTCATACATCCCCGGTTGAACCGCCTTCATTGCGGCGACATGTCCGGCAACTGTAATTTCTGTTGCCATCTGGATACGCTCCAGTTCGGTTTCATTTTTGATTAACCGCAGTTCGCTGAGAATAGGGCTCGGATCGACTAAGGTATCAAGTCCTTTACCAGAGCGGATGCGCGACCTGACAGATCCCGTAAAGAGAGAGAGAATTTCGCTGTCAACACTTTCATTGGAACCGAGTGTGTAGTAAAGCCTTTCGGCTCCCTCTAAGTACCTGCCGATTTTTTCACCAAATGTCTCTATCGAATAGGCTTTATCTGCACCATAACGTTTACGTGCGTCTTTAACCCCAACACGCTTACCGTTCCAGATTTCTGCCTGTTTGTCTTTCGGTCGGACAAATAGAATATATTGGTGTTTCGGGTGGTCGGGTGCGATCACACAAATCGACTCTGGTTCTTCAAACCCTGTAAGATAATAAAAATTCGGGTCCGGACGGTACACATATTCCGTGTCGTGATTCCATATTGCGGGGGATCGACTCGCAAAGATTGCGACTCCACCACGTCCCATTTTTTCACTAAAGGCTTTGCGATTCTGTTCGTGCAATCCTATATCTCCTCATAAATTCGCTAATCGCTATTTGCGGTCCGCTATAGATACCCAATCGGTGTCCCGATTTTACCAATGATGCCGCCGCTGGCTACCATCGGATAGACCGGTTTCGCCCAAAAAATACCTTCTACGGGTGATCGGATGGATTCCCGCACATTTCCAAATACATCTCGGATGTCAGCAATCGGTTGATACGCCGTTACCTTGTCATACAAATCCACCTTGTAATAGACAAATCCACCTTCGTTGCTCAGGATGGGTACGAATTGTTTGACGACAATTTGCCGTTCAGGGACCTCCGGTGTTCCATCAATGAAGTGGTA
Organism: Candidatus Poribacteria bacterium; assembly: GCA_009845505.1. Classification (GTDB taxonomy): domain Bacteria; phylum Poribacteria; class WGA-4E; order WGA-4E; family WGA-3G; genus WGA-3G. The sequence goes on from VXZL01000611.1 coordinate 4,950, forward strand.
GTATTGCAAAACGTTAAGCACGCCGCGCACCCCTTTTTCGATGCTTGCCGCATCCCAGCCGTGCGTCCCGCCTAATTCTGGGTCGATCGTCGGAATGCCGACCTCCGGGGCAGCCTGTGCAAGTTGCCCTTTCGGTCCCTTCTGACTGAGGATATGCCCGATACCGAAGACGCGTGCAAGTTCGAGACATGCACCGTGGAGTGTATGTTTTTCGTCGACGCGGACGCGGACTTCATCAATCATCGGGTGTACGCCGCCTTGGTGTAGATCGAGGCAGTAATCTGCCTGCTGGATGGCACGCCGAAAGAGGTGATAGGCGATCCGTTCACTGGAGGTCCCGTCACGCCTGCCCGGGAAACACCGGTTCATCTTTCGGTTATCCACGGGACTCAGTGCCTGCTTGGTATGAAAGGCGTGGACGTTAACAAGGGGCACAGCGATAATCTTACCACGCAGCTGTTCGGGTGCTATGTTCTGGAGGACTTTGTGAATAACAGCGATGCCGTTGAGTTCGTCTCCATCGCTAATGGCTTGAATGTAGAGCGTTTTGCCGGGGTACCTCCCATTGATTAGGATAACCGGCAGTCGAACCGCCGTTCCATCTGGCATGCTTCCGACTCTCAGATGCCCTTCCGTCCGAGTACCAGGTTCAGCGACCAATTGCCCTACTACCAGTTTGCTGTGGCGAATATTGTTCCTCATGGCGGTTATTTTAACATAATCTTTGAAATAAGTCAAATGGCGAATAGCGAATAGCGGTTTAGCGGTTAGCCAATAACCATCAGCCAATTCAGGGGCATTCAGTTTTCCGAAATTTTAGAGATTCCGTTTTCGCAGATCCGCGGTAGGAGGGATTTCCGAATCCCGACTTCTCGTGAAAATCAGACAAAAACCTTAAAACTAAATAGCCCTGCAGCCAATTTACGAAAACTTGATTTTAAGCCGAATTTCTGCTAAACTTATAGGCATCATGAATACTGAAGACCAAAAAAAGATTGCTGCGGAAAAAGCGACAGAAAGCGTCAAATCTGGCATGGTTGTCGGGTTAGGGACGGGGTCCACTGTCTATTACGCCCTCTTGAAACTTGGGAATATGGTTCGAGAAGGGCTTGATATCGTCGGTATCCCAACCTCCGATGGCACCGAAAGAATCGCAGTCGCACAACAAATCCCACTCACAACGCTTGCTGCCCATCCTACCATTGATCTAACGATTGATGGTGCTGACGAAGTTGATGCCTACCTTAACCTCATCAAAGGCGGTGGTGCCGCGCTCGTCAGAGAGAAGATTATCGCAAATGCGTCTAAAAAAATATTGATTGTTGTTGATGAGAGCAAGGTGTCGCGCATCCTTGGTACTACCTTTCCACTGCCGGTAGAAATTGTGCGATTCGGGTGGGAGGCGACCCAAGCAGAGGTTAACCGGATTTGTGGAAGTTCAACGCTGCGCCTCGCACTCGCACACGATAGAGACCAACCCCTCATTACTGACAACGGCAACTATATACTCGATTGTCATTTTGATGGCATTCCAGAACCAGATCAGGTTGAGTTGCAGCTGAATAACATTCCCGGTGTCGTAGAAAACGGGATTTTTGTCAATCGTGCAGACAAAGTTATCATCGGTACGCCTTCCGGTATCCGATATCTGGAGGGACGCAATGCGTAGACACTGGGTTTTGCTTTTGCTGCTCGTTTTTACATGCCTAACGGTGTCTGGTTCTGCGAAAGGTCAACATTTTACGAAGTTAGAGAGTCGATTAGTGAATATCCCGACCGGAACGGTGCTGGAACACGGTATATTTACGGTAGGTACTTATCTTGTCGCCCTTATAGATGAGACACAATTCCCCAGTGATAATACTTTATTGTTTGAGAACCTCGTAAGCCATGAAGAGTTGGTGGTTGCAAGTGCCTTCTACCTTAACTTCGGACTGTTCGATAGGGTTGAAGTAGGGTTGGGGAATGTGTTGAATGGATATGAAAGGTATGGGAACGAAAGTTTTACGACGCAGGCCGCGAGCTTAAAGCTGCAGCTCTTAAAAGAGCAAGAAGTTGGTGCAGTTCCGAGTATCGCAATGGGTATTGAATATCAGGGGGAAGGTATTTTCAGCACGTCCCCAGTCTCTGATCCACCGATTCAGGGGCTGTCTCCGTTTTTGGCTGTCAGTAAAACGTTGAATCTACCGCGGATCCACCAATTTTCCGGGCATATCGGTGTCGGCGGACAGCGATATGCATTTGAAGGTGCACCTGTGGGGCTGTTTGTTGGTCTGAGCAAGGAATTTCAACCCGCTTTTGCGCGTGGCGACATCACGCTGCGTTTAGCGTTTGACGTAACCGGTGTGAACGCAGGCGTATGCTATGTCGCTTCAAGCGGACTTCAAGTTGCGCTCGGTGCCGAGACACTCAACAATCCAGATGAATTACGCTATCTTGCTTCGGTGTCGTGGACAAATAAACATCTCCACGAACAGATTGATGAGATGAGAAGGTCAATCCAGCGCGTCGCCGAGCTCGCAGCTGAGGCAAAGCGCGCTGCCGCAAAGGCTTCTGAATAGCAAGTTTTCGCTTGCAAGCTGCGCTAAAAACAGGAAAATAAAACTACTCGGCTTCCCGCTTTTCAATAGATACCATCACTTTCTGGAGCGATGTCAGGAGTTCGGATAAAAAGTCTTGCGGTGGAACGAGAATAATTTCGATTCTCCGGTTTTTCGCTTTGGCTTCGGGGGTATCGGCGGTATCTATCGGTTGATAGAAGGCGTATCCTGTTCCTGCTAAGCGTTGCGCCTTGATACCGGCGTGTACCTGCAAGTATTTCACGGCAGCGATCGCGCGTTCAGTTGAGAGGTCCCAATTTCGTATCTCGGAACCACCGATAGGTGCGTTATCCGTGTGGCCCTCAATGCGCACCGCATAATCCGCGTAATCTGTATTTAGCAGAACTTCCTTAGCAATCGCGTCAAGAAGCGTTTTTCCCTCTGTGCTCAAAATCGCACTCCCTGTTTCAAAGAGAATTTTTCCCTTTACATCGAGTTTCAACCGTCCTGCGTCGTCTAAGACTGCGCCCACGGTATCTTTAAATCTCTCTTGGATAGCAGTAATTGAACGTTGCGATTGCACGCGAATGCGCTGTAGTTCCGATTCAATCTCGGTCAATTTTGCGCGGAGGTTCTCTTTTTCTTCTTCGAGAGCATTTTTGTCTTGTTGAAGGGCGTTCCGTTCGGCGGCGATTTTCCGAGCAGCTTCACTTGCGTTTTGTAGTATCTCCTGCGTTTGGCTGAGTTCTGAGCGCGTTTCCGCCAACGAGGCTTGAGTTTCGGTTAGTGTTCTCTCCAGATCCGCTTTTGCCGTTTCGGTCGTCTGCAAAGTCGCTTTAGTCGTAGCCAATTCAGCCTGTGTCTGTTTGAATCTATTAGAATTTGAATATAACAACGCCGCTAAGACAATGACTGCGATAACGGCAACACAGATGGCTACGATTGCGAGGATTCCTTTTTTAGACATTTAATTCTCCTTGTAGACTGAGGATAGCCTCGAAGTTGTCTCTTTTTGAGGTTTTGTTGTTTTTTTTTATGCCGCATGTTATGCAGCGGTGGGTAAGGATATAATCGCCATGTTTTATAGTGAGCCCAATCGGTTCCATCATGCCGCGACAGGCTGCAGCACGGTCCCCCGGATTGACATCAACATGTCGGCTCCAGAGGCATTCTGGACAATGATTGGTGTACCCATCTCCTTTCACAGCAGTGCCGCAGTGTGCACAGGTGAAATTTTCAATGTAGCGTTGGAATCTTTTACTCACCGATTGCTACCTATCCTCGTTTCTCGGCTGAGACGGTCTAAAGTGCGTTTTAGGCTTGGTGATACGGCAGCAGCGCGTTCTATATTCCAATGTTCTTGGACGAATTCGCTCAAAAGTGTGTTATATTCATTTCCCACGCTAAGTGTTGAACCTTGCGCTGGTAGCAACGCTTCACGGACAGATTTCTTTTTACTTCTTCGGGCAAGTGACAACAGGAACTCTTTGGGGTTCAGGATATCGTCTGTTGGCGATGGGATTCGATGTAACGGAATGGATAGGAAGGCTGCAAATCCCATCCGATCCGCCATCACCCAAGACTCGACCTCCATAACGGCGACACGAAAGAAAAACGTTGGATTGATAGGACCTTTAATCCATGAGCGGATAAGTCCTAGTGGACAATCCCGAGGTGTATCTAAATCTGTCAAAAGAAAAATAGATGTCCGATTAGCAGATCTATTGAGTTCGGGTGCTTTTTGTCGAAGAAAAACATTGCCCTTACCTCGAATTGTGTGCTGGATTTCAAAGTTAAAATGCCTGAGAATTTGCCTTGAAATTGATTCACTGAGTTCATCCTCAACCGCCAGAATTACGTTGGTTATGCTCATTCTGGTAAAACCAACCCTCCAATATGCTTCGGATGGGTTTGTGGAAGCACCACTTCACCTACAGTAAATCCATTCTTAAGGAGGATACGGATGTCATCTATATCAGACGAAACTTTGATCGATGTCCCTGCCTGTGTAGGTGTTAGTAAAAGCACTTCCCTACCATCAATACCGGGTTCTATGAGAAGCGTATCGCTTTGTGTACTAACCAGCACCTGAGATCCCCGACTTCTTTGTAGACGAGAAATAGAAGGAGCGAGTTTAGAGACAATACCCATGTTTAAAGAGAGCTCCGGCTCTTCTAATAGTATTATTGAATCGCTTTCAAGAAGAGACCATAAGAGTCCGATAAGTCGAAGGACTCCATCCGAAAATTGGTCTTCGTGATGCCCTTCTTCCTTTGAACACCAGTGCGAATAATGTGCCTGTAAATGGGGTCGACCCTTGTTGTCACGAATAAATTCTAATTTTTCAAACTGCGGAACAGCGATTTTGAGAGTGTGTTCAATCCTTTTCAGGCGAGCACGGCGCGTACTTGGATGCACACCCGCGACTCGTTCGAGAAATCCCTGACCAAACGGATCGTCTTCAATAACCTCGCCGCGAATCGCATCGGCAAAGCGGATGAGTTGCGGAACCAGATGGTGATAGGTAACATTGCGAAGAAATCGTCCAATCTCTCGAAACTTCGCGTTTGCAGCATTCTGTTCAAGGGCAGTTTGGATAAGGCGCTCTGGGTCTTCCTTGTCGTCCGCATCGGGTCTATCAAGAAGGAGTTGCTCCTCTTTCCAAACGCGTTCATGTGTGAGGTAGCTTTGGCAGTCTCCGTAATCTGCTTGACAAAAGCCTACACTATATCGCCAGGTGGCGGAGGCATCTGGCGTGTCTGCGATATAAATTTCGATAGCAACCTGTGAGTCTTGTCTCGCGGACAAACACCGGATTTTTGAAACTCCACCCCGATCCTTGACGGCTTTCTGGAATCCCCCACCCTCCACTTTAACAATATCGCGAAGAAAGCGGAAAATGTCCAATAGGTTGGATTTACCTGAAGCATTTGGACCCACGATAAACTGACGTTCCCTGAGCGGAACATTAATCTGTTGAAAGTTCCGCCAGTTTTTTGCAATAAGTCGGTTAATAATCATGGCATGCTGTGCCCTCCAAACTACGTGTTTCCGCGGATGTGATATGAAAATAGTAACATGTCCAAGGCGGGGATATCAACTTAAAACCGATGGGTTTTTGGTTGGATTTTGCGTTACAGTTCCGCTCGCGTCATAAAGGTTGCATAGATGGCAGAAGTCCTGACCAAATCCGGGATGTTCACACGCTCATTGATAGCATGCCCACCTTCACCACTCGGACCGTAGCCAACTCCCGATAACCCCGTATTGACGAAATAGTGTAAGTCTGTGAATCCCGTAGTGTTTCTAAATCGTGGTTGATTGAAACGGACAGTCCGCACCGCATCGGCGAACGCTTGTGCTACCGGTGAAGCCGTATCTGTCAAACACGGCTCAATTCGCAAGATAGCACGCGCCTCTGCTTTCAAGTCGGGGTAGTATTGGCATGCGCCAGAAATCGCTTCTCGCAGTTCGAGTTCGACGAATTCAAGCTCTTCATTCGGTGTGATGCGCCGGTCGATTGAGAACGTGACGCGCGCCGGGACGGTGTTAACTTTATCGCCATCCGTACCGCGGAATGTGCCACCGATGTTCAAGGTGGGATAACGATCGTTGCCGTCAGGGAGTTTAAATGCGCGTTCCGGCGATTTCAAGTTCCGTTTGACCCGTTGCAACGCCGTCACGAGTTCGGCGGTCTTCTCGAAGGCGTTTATCCCTTTATCGGGTTGTGCACCGTGCGCTGCCTTGCCCTCAACATCAATTTCTAACCAGAGTACGCCGTTGTGTCCGTTGCCGATGTTCATCTCCGAACCGCCTTCGCAGTTGACAACGTAGTCCGCATGAACCAGCCCTTCCTCAACAATGTATCCTGCTCCCAACTGTCCGCCAGTCTCTTCATCGCATGTGAAAGAGCATTCGATATTAAAATTCGGTTTGATGCCGGTTTCTTGGAGTGCCGCAATTGCAAAAAGGAGCGCAGCAATGGCATCTTTCATGTCATCAGCACCACGCCCATAGAGCCATTCGCCATCGATCTCTCCACTGAATGGATTATCGAAACGCCAGTCCCCTGCAACCGGCACCACGTCGTAGTGGGCGTTGAAATGCACCGTCTTTTCTGCACCGACATCCCAACGGGCAATGAGGTTTAGCCGCGGGTGCGTCGCTGCGTTTGAGATAACTTGTGCTGCACGCTCCGTTGGGACCTCAGCAATCTGTGTATCCATTCCCAATGCTTGACACTTTGCCGCAAGTAGCCCAACAATCTCAGCATAATTTTCGCCGGGTGGGTTGACGGTCGGGATCCTGACGAGTTCTTGTAGCAGCGCACAGAGCGCAGCTTGATTGTCCTTAATATAAGTTTGGAGGGACATTTTCGGTCTCCTCAGTCGTCGTTAGGTGACAACTGCCTGATCGCCCGATGATAGGTGTGCTACCGTTTCACCCGTCTCTGTAAATGTGCGGGTTACGTTGACGGAAGCGTACGTCCATAAGATTTTCATCGGCGCGTTGCTGTCATTCCAAAATCGGTGTGGAATGCCCGCTGGGACGAAGGTTGTATCAAAGGCTTTCATGGTAAATACATCGCCATCCACTTCACAGGTCGCTTCACCTTCGAGAATCGTAACGGACTCATCGCAATTATGGTAGTGCCGCGCAATCGCCGCGCCGGGATCAAATGCCGTTACACCGTTAGTAAGTGAGGTAGAATCGATCCATTTACCCGCTAAAGGCACCGTTTTCACACCGGTTCCGCGGTCGATGGGGGTCTGCTTCTCAAAGTCGATGATATGTGCTTTTGTGCTCATTTCTGATACGTCTCTCTTTGTAATAGGATTTGCCATAGTTTAGCATGAACAGACAAAAATCGCAAGAAACCGTAAGTGGCAAATTGACAATTAGCGGTTAGCTGATAGTAGATTTTGCCAGTTCAAAGTACCTAAAGTTAGAAAGTTGCGTCTGGTCGGAAGTGACTTTAGTTCACTTTTAAATTTTACCGCACGTAGCAAACGCCTCAATCGCCTGCTCAATCTCTGCATCCGTATGTGTTGCCATAAGGGTAAGCCTTAAACGACTTGTTCCAGTTGGCACAGCCGGTGGACGGATTGCTGGTGCGAATACACCTTCCGTGAGTAATGCTTCTGCAACACGTGTTGCCCGTTGTGGACTCCCTAATACCACGGGGAGAATCTGCGTTTCGCTCGGTAGTAAGGTATAGCCTAGATTGATCAGTGCTGTTTTGAAGCGTTTCGCGTGTGAGAAGAGGTTTTCTCGGAGTTCAGGTGAAGATCGGATGACATCGAGCGCAGTGTTTGCCGCTGCTAACGTCGCTGGAGGTAATCCGGTTGTAAAGATAAATCCGCGGGCGCGATTAATGAGCAACTCAATCAGCGTCCGACTCCCCGCGATATACCCACCGAGTGCCCCAACTGCCTTGCTAAGTGTGCCCATTTGGATAATCTCTTTCCCATCGAGACCGAAATGTGAAATAATACCGCTGCCGTCCTTCCCTAATACACCAAATCCGTGTGCGTCATCTACCAGTAGCATCGCGTCGTATTTCGTGGCAACTTCGTAAATATCCGGGAGAGGTGCGATATCGCCGTCCATACTGAAAACGCTGTCCGTCACGATGAGTTTACGCCGAAACGCAGTGGATTCCGATAACAAGGTTTTGAGATGTTCTACGTCGCAGTGTTGATAAATTTTTTTGGTGGCGCGACTGAGACGGCATCCGTCTATGATACTGGCATGATTAAGGGCATCGCTTAGAATGAGATCGCCTTCCCCGGCAAGCAGAGGAACGACGCTTGTATTCGCAGCATAACCGGAACTGAAAACGAGTGCGGCTTCAGTCCCTTTCGTCTTCGCGAGGTTGGATTCCAGAGTTGTATAGAGCTCACTGTTTCCTGAAATCAAGCGAGAACCGCTTGCACCTGTGCCAAAAATTTGCGTCGCCTCAACGGCAGCGGCGACTACCTCTGGATGCATGCTTAACCCCAGATAGTTATTTGAGCCCAGCAGTACGACATCGCGTCCATCGAGATTAATCGTTCCCGTTGGCGCGCTCATGACCGTACGGAGGTAGCGGCGTAGCCCTGCTTGTTCTATTATGGCAAATTCTGGGTCCAACCAGTCGTAACTGCTCATTAGATCATCCAGTGAACTGCCTCAAGAAGATATGGCTCTGCTGTAAGGAGCGTTGTCGCATCTCCAAAGTCTCCTCATAAGCGCGATCCTCTACCTCAACACAGACCGCGCCATCATAACCGGTGTCACTCAAAACCGAGAAGAAGCTCCCCCAATCCACATCGCCAAGCCCCGGCAGTTTTGGCGTGTGATACGACAAAGGCGTTGCGAGGATGCCAACCTCATCGAGTTTTGCTCTGTCTAACCGGACATCTTTGGCATGCACATGGAAAATCCGATCAGCGAAAGTAACAAGCGGTTTCAGGTAGTCCATCTGAAGCCAGATAAAATGAGACGGGTCGAAGTTGAGTCCGAAGTTCGGAGACGGAATCTCCTCAAACATCCGTTCCCAAACCGCGGGACAGTAGGCGAGATTTTGTCCAGCGGGCCATTCATCTTCAGTGAAAAACATAGGACAGTTCTCAATGCCGATGCGGATGCCGTGGTCGGCGGCGAATTGGATTAAGGGCTTCCATACCTGTTTGAAACGGTCCCAATTCTCGTCTATAGTCCGTGTCTGATCCCTACCGATGAACGTATTTACAATGTCCAAAGATAATTTTTCCGCCGCCAGAATCAGTTTCTTGAGATGTTCGCTGTAGATAGCCGCTTCGGTTTCGTTGGGTGTCAGTGGGTTTGGGTAGTAGCCTAAGCCACTGATGGTTACCCCCGCGTCTGAAACGCATTGCAGGATTTCATCTGCTTCCGCTTGGGAAAAATCTGTTACATCGACGTGCGTGACACCGGCGTAACGCCGTTCTGCTTTTCCTTTGGGCCAGCACATCAGTTCGACACAATCGAAGCCGGTGTCTGCGGCAAATTGAACAACTTCTGTCAACATCTGTTCCGGTAAAATTGCACTCACAAATCCAAGTTTCATTATGTAC
>VXZL01000306.1 GCA_009845505.1 Candidatus Poribacteria bacterium
TATCACCCCACCGCTGGGTACAGAGATTCCAGGTGGATTTCGTCCCCGGTACGCTGAAAATGTTGATGATGAACTCTTTGCCAAGGCACTCGTCATTGATAACGGCGAAACCCGTATCGCAATCGTTACGTGCGACCTCATCGCCATACCAGAGAAGATAGCAGATAGTGCCAAAGCACGCATCGCCGAGAGATGCGGTATCCCGCCAGCATACGTTATGGTCAATGCTACGCATACCCATACTGCTGTAGCAGTGGCAAATTTACTTGGGGTTGGCGAGGATACCGGTTACACCGATTGGGTGCCATTGAAGATCGCTGATGCAGTTGAGCTTGCGGTGTGGCGGCTCCAACCCGCGCGGGTAGGATTTGCAAGTGTCGACGAAGAACGTATCACCTTCAATCGACGGTGGCACATGAAAGATGGGACCGTCCGCATGAATCCGGGTATTGACAATCCTGATCTCGTGGAACCGACTGGCACAATCGATCCAGAAGTAGCAATGCTGTTTGTCGAAGCAGATGACGGAACACCTATCTCTGCCGTTGCCAATTTTTCGCTACATTACATTGGCACGGATAACGGCAGTGCCCTTTCCGCTGACTATTTCGGACATTTTGACCGACTCATGCGCCGCTATCTCGGGGAGACGTGTGTCTCGCTCCTCTGGAATGCCGCATCCGGTCAGATTAATAATACCGATTTTAGTGGACAGGTGAAATGGACAGCGAGTGGACACCGGCAGGCAGTGAAAATGGCGAATGTTCTCGCTGGGCATTTTATCACCGAGATGCAGTTCATGCAGATGCACGACAGGCTCGACCTCAGTGGTGACCTTGCTACATTGACCTTCCAACGCAAACAGATTACAGCGGCGGATCTTGAGGTTGCTGAACAGATATTGTCCGTACCACAAGGCACCCATGACGCTTACGAAATGGGTCCGTTTAGTTGGGTCGTCGGACAACCGATACCGACGGCGTTGGTCGATGTCTATGCCCTTGAATGTCAACGTTTAGCGAAACTACCAGAGCAGATGACGGCGCCGGTTCAAGTGATCCGTTTGGGGGAAGCGGCGATTGTCGCATTGCCCGGAGAGGTATTCGTAGAGACAGGGATGAATATCAAAGCGAACTCAGATGCGAATCCGTTGTTTCTCGTGAGTTTGGCGAATGGGTATATCGGCTATATCTGCACGGACGAAGCGTTGACACAGGAGGGCGGCTACGAGACGTGGGCGGCGATGTCGTCTCTACCGGCTGTTGGGACGGTTCCAAAGATGAAAGCACTCGTGGCTTCATTGCTTGATGAGCACAAATTAGTGTGAAAAAACAGGGACTATCTATCAACCATATTCCCAGAGACACAAGTTGGCAACAGCCTTTATTAGTGTCCTCACTCGCTTAGTTCCGACAAATAAATTGTTCGTTTATCTGCGTGGCTCTTGAAGAGGATAGGCAAGTTGAGTTCTCTGAAGGTGACGATATACGGAATGCCTCCGTGCTTTTCAACTTGTTGGCTGAGGGATTTCCATGCACTTTTTAAATAGTATGGACGCGCTGTATATTCTGTGAAGAACATCAGACGAAGATAATCGTAGTGGGTTTCTCCTTTTCCGACATTAGTTTCGGTAAGAAGAACAGCATTTTTCGGCAGGTGTTCCCGCGTAAACTCGGCAATCTCAGAGAGTGTGTGTTCATTGTGAGTTTGGGTGACCCGCCAAGCCTGAATACCTTCTCCAAAGCATAAGATCACAAGCAGAGCTGTCCAAACGAGGAGAATCCTGCGTTTGTAATGTGAATTTTTGGGGCCGGGGTATATGGTTCGCTCTACAAAGTTACCGAGTATCAGTAGAAATGCGGGCATACTGATGAGTGTAGCACTTGGGGTTTTCGTGGTGGCGATTGAAAAAGGGAGTAGAACTCCTAAACCCCAAGCGTAAAGCAAAAAGAGACCGATATTTTTCCTTTGGAAAAGATGAGGTATGGAGCAACACACTGCCACGGCAATTGGTGCGGTGAGTAGGTTAAATATCTGGGCACTGTACAAAAACACCTTGTACCAAGGCGCACGCCATCCCTCAATGTCTTCTGTTAGATGTCTGAAAATGTAATTGTGTTCAATTTTAAACTCAACAGGATACTGCAGGGCAGTATATAGCATCCATGGGCCAGCGACAAAGATTGTTATTATCAGCATACCTAAAATATGCTGCCCACAAAGACGGCAATCCTCTTTTTTTGCTAAACTCAGCTTGGGTGCTGACCACATTGCGAAAGCGACACCGGTGATAATGAATGCTGGATAGGTTTTTGAAAGAAAGGCAAGTCCTTGACCGATTCCTGCCAGCACGATAAAGCACCATTTGCCGGTCTTAATAGCGCGAACAACTCCATAAACACCAATCTCACAGTAGAACAACAACGAAATATCAATCGCATCGCTGAACTGTGTACTGCCTACGGTTTTTTAGGCCACTCCCTAAAGGAAGATTGTGCTATAATG
>VXZL01000031.1 GCA_009845505.1 Candidatus Poribacteria bacterium
ACCTGCCGTGTATACCAATTCCACCACAGGGGCATTCTGTGGTTAATTATATCTTATTCAGACCGCGATGTCAAATTTTTCTCAGGTTTTTAACGATTGCTACTGAATCGTCGCGTTCTAATAGGTTCCCAATTGCTAAAGCCATCCATAACCTAAAGGCGGTTGGAATTAACCGAAAACCACCGTGAAACGAAGTGGAACGGTGACCAGATTTAATAGATTAAAAATTTTGGACAAAAATATGGATACCTCCACACCGGAAAACCTTGAACACCTACTATCCGATACGCTTGCTGGAGAGGTTCGCTTCGACCTATACTCTAAAGCACTCTACAGTACAGACGCAAGTCTCTACCAGATACAACCGATAGGCGTTGTAATTCCAAAAGATAAGCAGGACGTTATCAAGACAGTGCAAATCGCGTCAGAACACAAGATTCCGATCCTTCCGCGCGGTGGAGGCACAAGCCTTGCTGGACAGAGCGTCGGTGAAGCAATCGTGCTGGATATGTCCAAATACATGAATCAACTGCTTGAAGTGAACGTCGCTGAACGCTGGGCGCGGGTCCAACCCGGCATCGTTTTAGACGAGTTGAATCATAAACTGAAACCCCACGGTCTGATGTATGCCCCGGATGTCGCTACAAGCAGCCGGGCAAATGTCGGTGGAACTATCGGGAATAATTCCGCAGGTTCACATTCGCTTATCTACGGTAAAACCATCGATCATGTCATATCGCTCGACTTAATCCTCTCCAACGCTGACCAGATCACAACATTGCCCATATCACTCGAAGAATTAGAAATCAAGAAACAGGGAAACACATTAGAAGCAAATATCTATCGTGAACTCTGCCGAATATGTGCCGACAATGAAGCAGAAATCCGTAAACGGTATCCGCGTATCTTGCGGCGTGTTGCAGGCTATAATCTCGACGAATTTATTCCGGATGCCGGTTCAAAAGAGGTCACCCCCTATCGCCGTGACGGATGCGATGAGAATCACCCGTTTAGCCTGACGAAAATTCTTGTCGGTTCTGAAGGAACACTCGCCACGACCGCTGAAGCAACGGTGAACCTTGTCCCGATTCCCAAACAGACAGCACTATGTGTTGTTCATTTTGAATCGCTCGTCAACGCCATGGAAGCGATGCAACCCATCTTGGAATGTAACCCCACCGCTGTAGAACTTATAGACAAAACGATTCTCGATATGGCGCGTGGCTCATTAGAATTCTCACGGCTTACCACCTTCATACAAGGTGAACCCGCTGCACTCCTTGCTGTTGAATTTTACGGTGAAACACAGGCAGAATTGGACGCACAGCTGGATACACTCGAAAAGACGCTGAAAAGTACCGGGTTCGGTTATGCGTTCGTGCGATGTTTCACTGCTGAAGAAAAAGCACGCGTCTGGGAAACCCGAAAAGCCGGACTCGGGTTGCTAATGGGTATGAAAGGCGATGCCAAACCGGTCGGTTTCGTCGAAGACGCGGCAGTACCGATAGAGAACTTGCCGGAATACGTCCGTCGATTTGATGAGATCGTCACAGCACACGATACAACCGCCGCTTACTATGCACATGCAAGCGTTGGGCTGTTGCATAACCGACCTATCGTCAACCTCAAATCCGAAACCGATATTCAGAAAATGCACGACATCGCTCGTGAAGTCCGAGATCTACTCATGGAATTGGATGGCGCGATGAGTGGAGAACACGGCGATGGACTCGTTCGGAGTGAGTGGATAGAGAGTATGTTCGGTCCGCAGATATATCAAGCACTCACTGAGGTGAAAAAAGCCTTTGATCCGGACGGCATTATGAACCCAGGTAAAATCGTTGACGCGCCACCGATGACAGAAAACCTCCGCTTCGGTTCGGACTATAGTACCATTAAAATTGACACCTACTTCGATTTCTCCAGTCAAGACGGATTTGGTGGCGCGATTGAGATGTGCAACGGTGTCGGTGCCTGTAGGAAAACGCTCACGGGTACGATGTGCCCCTCCTTCATTGGCACACGTGAAGAAGAGCACTCAACGCGGGGTCGCGCGAACGCGCTCCGCTCTATTATTTCAGGAGCATTGCCACACACAGAACTCACCAATGAGCGGCTGCAAGAAGTTCTGGATTTATGCCTCGGATGCAAAGCATGCAAAACGGAATGTCCGTCTAACGTGGACATGGCGAAGATAAAGTATGAGGTACTTGCACACTATCATAAAGCAAACGGTTTACCGTTGCATCGACGGTTGTTCGGCGAAATCGGCGCACTCGCCCCCCTCGGCTCAATGTTTTCACCCCTCTCTAACTGGGCAGTCAATAATACACTTTCTAAATGGATCGCTGAGAAAATAATCGGCGTTGACCGACGGCGAGACATGCCTACCTTTGTCCGTCCAACCTATGAACAGTGGTTCCGAAAACGCCGCTCGCGACGAACATCGGATAAGAAAGTTGTCCTTTTTCCCGACACCTTTATGAACTATAGTGAACCTTCCATCGGCAAGGCTGCCGTAGAGGTGTTAGAAGCGTGCGGATTCGAGGTGCTCCTGCCCAAGAAGCGGTGCTGCGGCCGTCCACTCATCTCGGAGGGGATGCTCGACCGGGCAATTGAGAATGCAAACTACAACATTAATGCCCTCCGCGTTTACGCTGATGAAGGGATTCCGATTATCGGATGTGAGCCGAGTTGTACGTCTGCCCTCACAGACGATTACCTTGAGTTAATCGGCACACCTGCTGCGAAACGCGTTGCTGAAGCAACTTGTTCGTTTGAGGAATTCTTCGCACAACTGACTCAAAACGGCGAATTACCGCTGGAATTTTCGACAGAACCGCGCGACATCCTTCTACACGGACATTGCCATCAGCGAGCCCTCGTTGGTATCCAGCCAACTGTGAAGATGTTAAGTTTACCAGCAGAACACGACGTTACAGTGATTGATTCGAGCTGCTGTGGTATGGCGGGCGCATTCGGGTATGAGAAGGCACATTACGAACTTTCCATGAAAATTGGTGAATTGCGACTCTTTGGTGCCGTTCGTGAGAAACCGTCAGGAAGTTTCACGCTCAGTGCTGCCGGTTTTTCCTGTAGGCATCAACTTGAGCACGCGACAGGGGTGAAACCGAAGCATCCGGTTGAAGTGTTACGTGAGACGCTAACGCAAACTTAAATTAGGACCTACGCAATCTCCTGGTAGGTGCGGTTTCCTAACCGCACCGATCGCGTGATAAATAGCGGAATCCCGTAATTTTGCGTAAATCCTGTTATAACGTTAAGCACCGGAGGAAGACATAATGTCTAAAATCTATCAACCGCTTGACGATTTTAAAATTGTTGAGTTGCCGGAGAAACAGTTGCCGTTTTGGAAGATTGCGGGCCCAGGGGCTATCTTAGTAGGTCTGTCTATTGGTGCCGGTGAGAGTGTGATTTGGCCCCTCATTGCCGCTGAGTACGGCGGCAGTATGATCTGGGCAGCCGGATTGGGGGTATTTCTCCAACTCTGGATTAACTTCGAGGTAGGACGTTGGACAATCGCAACGGGTGAGACGGTATATACAGGTTACAGCCGCATCTGGCGCGGTTTTGGTCCATTGTTCATTCTCCTCACTGTCGTGGGTTGGATAGCACCGGGATGGGCGCGGACATCAGGGCTTGCTCTCAAAGCACTCATACTTGGACCCGGCGGTTGGGGCTCCGATACCTTTTGGACAATCGTGACGTTTGCAGGCGTTGCACTCATCCTTTTCGGACCGAAGATGGTTTACCAATCCCTCGAACGGACTGTCGAAGTACTTGTCGGTATTGTAACGATTGGGTTAATTCTGGTCGCCCTCGCTGTCGGCTCAATGGATACATGGAAGGAACTCGGTGCCGGTTTGGTAAATGTTGGGTACATCGATCCAGGCATATCCGTGAAAAAACTATTTAGCGCATTAGTCTTCGCGGGTGCAGGTGGAACTGCAAATCTTTTCTATACGTTCTATCTACGCGATAAAAATATAGGCATGGGTGCACAGCTACCAGGGCTACAGAACCCCCTTCGGGGCAGGAGCGAAAAGGTCCCCGCAACAGGATTTCTCTTTGAAGCAACCGAGGAAAATCGAAAACGCTTCACGGCATGGTGGCAATATGTGAAAAACGACCAGATACTCTTCTTTTGGGCACTCAATACCTTCACAATTATGCTCTTTATTTTTGGCGCGCTCTCGGTTCTACATCCGCAAGGGATTGTCCCCGAACAGGGAAGACTTATTTATGATGAAGCACAAATATTAGGGGAAATCTGGGGAGTCGCAGGTCAGAAGATATTCTTATTAGTTGGGGTTGCAACACTTTTTGGAACACAACTCGCACTGGTTGATGGCGTGTCGCGCTCGATTTCTGATATTATCTACACCAACTTTCAAGGTGCGCAAAAACGGGATTTGAGTTGGTGGTATCTCCTCATTGCTGGCATCTGGATCGTCGGCGGATGCGTCATAACCTTTGTGATGGAGCAGTTGAAGGTCAGTGAATTAGGATTTCTCTTTAATGCGGCATACATGGGCGGCTTCGCTATGGCACTTTATGTGCCGCTTACACTCTATATGAACTACCGCTTCCTACCTGACTTCGCAAAACCGAAACGACTCTCTACTTTTATGATGCTTATCGCCTCATGTGTCTATATCGGCTTTGCGATTTCAAGTATCTTATGGGAAATTAAGCAATTGATCGGAGGATAGAAATGCATAAGAATGGACAAAAAGCCTTTTTTGAGAAAGAAGGCTATCTTGTTGTCGAAAATTTGCTGTCAGCAGCAGAAATTGAGACCTGTCAAGCAGAAATTCACCGGTTGCATCAGTTCGCTGCAGGGCAAGAATCCGACACAGAAAAGGAACGGGCGGATATAGCACGCCGGCACGTCCAACATGAACCATTCGCCAAGAACGAAACGCAAGGGGATCGGTTACCGGTGCTGCGGAAAGCGGAAAATACACGACAGTACTCCGATGTGTTTCGCGATCTCGCGCAGCATCCGAAACTGATCGCTGTCGTCCAAGAACTCATTGGTGAAGAAGACCTGTTACTCTTTAGAAGTACACTGATGTTTAAACCTGCGTTTCATGGATCTTCGCACGGGCTGCATCAGGATTCGGCATACTGGCCGATGGAGCCGCCGAACCTTGTTACTGTCAGCATTGCACTCAACGATGCTACACCGGAAAACGGGTGTTTCAAGGTAATCCCAAAAAGTCATCTATGGGGTATGCAGTCTTGGGGACACATCGCCCGGGAACAAGACGCTGAACTTACTGAACGGAAAGAGGTTGCAGAACAACAAATGGACGTTCCCCTTTCCGCAGGAAGTGCCTTGTTCTTTCATAGTTTGATGGTACACGGCTCGGGTCCAAATACCACGCCACATCCTCGGAATACGGCGTTATACGCCTACTTTTCGCCGCAGGTCCGGTATGTCCCACAAGGTGGAAAACCCGCCGAGAAGACATTTCCGGTTGTTGCCGGACTCGGTGGAAAAACAGAACTCACGCTTGTTGCACAAACATAGACACGCTTCATATTTTACGGAGGGCTACACTGCTATTACTATGGACGAAATTACCAAAGACCTTTCGGAAGAAGACAAGAGCCAGATGCCTGTTGTTAGAAAACCTGGCAGTATGGAAGCCGTGCCAATCAAATCTAATGTCCCTGCTGTTTATGAAGAACAGAAAGTTACTTCCGAAAAAAAAGGGATCTTCGGAAAGTCGGGGCGAAAGTCGATATTGTCTCGTGGACAACTTGTACAGTTACTTCAGGAGAACATTCAGACATTTCCTGACCACGAAAGACAATTTCTACGCGCAATCTTCGATTTGAACACCTTAACAGCACAAGAAATGATGGTCCCGTTATCAGAGATAGTACCACTGACAGTCGGATCGCCATGTACTGAGATTCTGACCTACTGTCGTCTTTCCAACTATCGTTACATACCTGTTTATAATGAGCGCGTTGACTGGCTAATTGGCACAGTTGATGCCATGGAAGTCGCTACAAGCGAACAATACGATCAAGATTTAACCATCTTCGTCAGAGAGGTGAGCTATGTCCCCGCGCTGAAACCTGCTTTGGACTTACTAAATGAGCTGCGGCAATCCGAGATCCCTGTAGCAATCGTGGTCAACGAACACGGCAGTTGTATAGGGATCGTAGAACTAATAGATATTTTGGAAAAAATTATTGGCGAAATAGCAACGAACCGGAAACGGGAGATACCTCGCATAGATCAATTCGGGGAAAGTGAATGGCGGATTGACGCGCGCGTCCTAATTTCTGAGGTCAACACAGCGTTAAATACCAACTTGCCCACAGATCGGTGTGATACTATCGGGGGCTTCATTCTCATGGTGACCGGACGGTTGCCACAAACAGGCGAAAAAATTGAATATGAAGACCTCGAATTTAACGTAAGCGAAGTCTTCAAATACCGAATTTCTGAGATGCAAGTGCTGAAAAAAACGGATAGACAAACTCAGTAGTGATATACACGATTTTGTGGGGTGAGGCACCCTGCAAAAAATGGCTAACCCTTACAGAAAAAAGTAAAAGAACAATCATGAAACTGAAACGTTCGCGGCACCACATTTTTAAAAGAGCTCGTATTCGGGGACTAATTGTGTGGTACCTCATTCTCCTTGGAGCTATCCTTGTCCTTGTCTGGAAAATGCCAGCAATTGTTGCCCGCTTATAAAATAGGGCAAAAGGATGCGTGTTCCGTATTTTTTGTCAAACTCACGATAACCCGTTTTTCTGATAGAATTTTTGGACAAAAAAACAGCCTATAACGTTTTTTACTTGATTTAGTTACGTTTGTATGGTATTGTTGCGATTAGGACTTAGGCACTTCATCGGTAGGTGCTGTTCCAACCGTACTGAGCCACTACGGATCCATCCGTTGATCATACGCAAATAGTTTTCCCGAAGCCTAAAGGAGGAGTGTTAGATGTATACTGTTATTTTAATGTCATCTCGTAAGAATTCGGTCCGACAGCACGCCATCACACGAGTGCATGTTTTTTTCTTCTGTTGCTTCGTTCTGCTGCTATTCACACTAGCGATCGGCGGATTCAATTATGGACTTCTCCAAAAGCGGCAGCGATCCAATTCCGAAAAACAATTACAAGTGAGTACGGAAAAGAAAATTGAACAACTCACGCAGGAAAAACTTCGGACTGAATCGGAACTTACTGTTATCAATGAAGAGATGAAAACTATCCGCCAAATGACCGAACAGATCAAGGAAGTCTTAGGTATTTTCGGTCAAGGCGGTGGGCTTAGTAGTAGTACTGAGGGTGCCACAGGGACTGAAGGAGCCTATGATACACAGCAGGAAAATAGCTCAGCGATTGATAGAAACTCAGATGATACACACGAAAACCCGAAATCGCTAACGCCTGAGATCCTCAAGCAAGAAGTTCTGTTTGTCTATAACTATATGATCGAACATCAAAAACAACTTGGTGAATATCCTTCCATTTTACCGGTGGATCTCCAACAAGCAAATGGAGAGAAACACGCTTATTGGTACTCGTCTCAATTTGGGTGGCGTCTGCATCCATTGACACAGAAACGCGAATTTCATCAAGGATTGGACATTAAAACCGAACCCGGGGTCCCTGTCATTGCCGCCGCTGCTGGTACAATTGCAGAAGTGAAACAAGATGGACATTTTGGAAAAACAGTCAGAATCAACCATGAATCACTGCTGCTCGAAACGTTGTACGCGCATTTGCAAGATTACGCCGACAATCTCAAAGTTAGACAAGAGGTGACGCGGGGACAACTTATCGGCTACGTCGGAAATACCGGTCGTAGCACAGGTCCACACCTCCACTATGGCATTTATGATATGCAAAAAGAGCGGTGGGTAAACCCGATCAAATACATCTTAGATCAGGAACCAACGATTTCACGTTAACCGCATGCCTCTGATTTTAGCCAGAAAGGTACTACCCATCAGCACTCTGTAAAAACAAGATGAGTCAGTAGCCCTTATACTCGAAAAAAGGAGTATCGAAACATGTCTTATTTTAAGTCCCTACTTTGGGGAACAGTCTTATTTTTTCTCGCGCTTCCTATTCTTTCATTTGCCCAAGACCAACTCGTCATCATCTCCCCACACCCTGAAGGCATTGAGACAGAATTCGGCACAAATTTCGAGAAATGGTACCACGAACAGACCGGTAGAACCGTCAAGACGGATTGGCGAGATGTCGGCGGAACCTCCTCCAACTACCGATTTATTGAATCAGAGTTTAAACGCGTCCCCGACGGTATCGGCATTGATATCTTCTTCGGGGGCGGGACTGACAACTACCTCCGTCTCTCAAACATGGGGTGGCTGCACACCTACAAACTTCCTGAGATACAACTGGCACAGATGATGCAATCCTTCCAAGGGATTCCGCTCTATGATGCTGAACATCAGTGGTATGGTGCAGCCTTATCCAGTTTCGGTATCATGTACAATGAGGAACTTCGTGAAATACTTCAACTCCCTAAAGCCACGGCATGGGAGGATTTAGGGGATCTCGCCCTACTCGGTAAAATCGGCGCAGCCGATCCCAGAGAAAGTGGTTCCGCACACATGGTGTACGAGATTATCCTTCAAACCCTCGGATGGGATGAAGGCTTCGCACTCCTAACGAAAATCGGTGGTAACGTCCGAGGTTTTTCTGCCGGTGCTAATGCTATTCCGACAGATGTCGTTGCTGGACAAGTCATCTACGGCCTCGCCATCGACTTTTACGCCTACGGTCAAATCGCTGTCGTCGGGGCGGATAAAATTAAATATACTGTTCCAGCCGACGGTGCGGTCGTCACTGCTGATCCAATTGCAATCCTTAAAGGCGCACCGAATCTGCCAGTCGCGCAAAAGTTCCTTGAATTCGTTTTATCGGAAGATGCCCAGAAACTTTGGATGCTTCGCGACACCGATCCAGAGGGGCCCCAATGGAAAGGTGGCTTGAACCGCGCAAGCGTGCTACCAGCACTCTACGATAAACTCGGTGAAAGATGTATTGTTCCAAATCCGTTTGCTATGGAAGGAACCCCATTCCGATACGATTCAGATAAAGGTGGTGGACGTTGGAATATCGTCAACGATCTCTTCGGGGTCCTCATTATCGATTCCCACAAAGACCTCGTCAATGCCTGGAAAGCGATCCAGAAGTGTAAAGATCCCGCAAAACGTGACGCAGCGATCGCTGTTCTCACGAAGATGCCTACCACTGAAGCAGAAGCAATGCAGATGGCGGCTACTGACTGGAAAGATCCCAGTATCCGCAATGAAAAGATCAAGGAATGGGGACAATTCGCTAAAGAGAAGTTCAAAGAGGCACGGAATTTGGCAAAATAGTTCCGGTCATCGCCGCCGTGATGCCATATCAAACCCGACTGCAGCGACGAGTACGACACCTTTGATGATGTCCTGCCACGCGGCACCCATGTTTGCCATGCTCATCCCGTTGTTGAGACTTTCCATGACGAGCGCGCCTAAAATCGCGCCAAAGATGCTCCCACGTCCACCCATTAAACTGGCACCACCGATGACACACGCAGCAATAGTATCCAACTCTAACAACCGGCCGGCTTCTGGACTCGCACTTCCGACGCGTGCTGTTAAGACAACGCCAGCAATCGCCATCAATGCCCCCATCGTCGCGAACACCCTCAAGGTAATACTGCGTACGTTGACCCCTGAAAGGTAAGCTGCCTCTGCATTCCCACCGACCGCATAAACATAACGTCCAAAACGGGTGTGGTTCGCGATAAAATGAAACACAAACGCCAATCCAAACAGAATGCACACTGGAAAAGGAATTCCCTTATGGGCATTCATCACGGCGATGAACCCCGCAATCAGTGCCGATATCCCGGCTATCTTCAATAGAACGAGGAGTCGGGAGGCTTTTTCAGTGCCATACTGTAGCCGTCTGGTGTGCTGTCGGTAAAAGCGTTCACCACTTATGCAGAGCCCAACAACCACGAGCCCCCACCCAAGTGTCGGCGAGAGGTAGGCATTACCGATTGCTTTGAGCCAATTGTCTGGCAGTAGGATGGTCTCGCCTCTGGTAAAGGCTAACATTAAACCACGATACGCCAAAAATCCACCTAACGTAACAATGAATGCGGGGATGCGTTGATACGCCACGAGATAACCTTGCATCAGTCCTATTAGAATGCCGATGCAAATAACGGCGAAAAGGGTCAGGAGAATCGGTTGTCCCCACCGCACGTGTATAATTGCTGCGATAGCACCGAGTAACCCGGCACCATAACCGACAGAAAGATCAATGTTAGCAGAGACAATAACCAGGGTCATGCCTACAGCAAGAATCGCTGTAACCGCGGCTTGACGGGAGAGGTTAGACAGGTTCCGTGTACTGAGGAAGGTGCCGCCGGTCAGTAGTGTGAAAATCACCCATACACAGACGAGGGCAAGCACCATCGCATACATACGGAAATCGAGGTGCTTCATGTTTGTGCGAATAGAATCTCAAAATTTCTTGTCGTCGTTTCGCCGATTGTCTCCACGGAAGTATCGCGGAGTTCGGCAATCTTTTCCGCTACAGCCCGGACATAAGCGGGTTCGTTCCGTTTGCCCCGGCGAAACTGCGGTGCCAGCCACGGACAATCCGTCTCTATGAGCAACCGATCTTCAGGCACTTCCCTCGCAACCGCTTGGACATCCTTGGCATTTGGGTAGGTCACGATTCCACCGACACCGATATGGAATCCGATAGCAAGGCTTCTGTGCATCAATTCCACATCGCCAGTAAAGCAGTGCAGGACCCCTCGGATTCTCCCGTGTCGTGCTTCCAATATAGGTAGAATGTCCATATACGCATCACGATTGTGGATAATGATGGGCATTTGCATCGCTTCGGCGAGGTCTAACTGTTCCTCAAACGCCGCCTTTTGCAGCGGACGCGGTGAGAGGTTGCGATAATAGTCCAATCCCATCTCGCCGAGGGCAATCACCTTCGGATGTGCAGCGAGCTTCCGAAATGTCTTAAGAACATCTGGTGTTAGGTCTTTTGCGTCATGCGGATGCATCCCGACGGTGGCGTAGATGTGTGCATGCTTCTCCGCTAATTCCACTGCGCCGAGGCTCGTCTCCATATCAAATCCGATAACGAGGATAGCAGAGATCCCAGCTTCCTGTGCGCGTTTTAGCACCACATCACGGTCGCGATCGAATTGGGAGAGCTGAATATGTGCATGCGAATCAATAAGCATTTTTAGAGCTGTACCATAGCCTGTTAGGCTGTGGCTCTTGTATCATAGTTTCCTGTTAGGAGACCGTGGTTCTTGTACCATAGCCTGTTAGGCTGTGGCTCTTTCTACAGTTCGCTGTACCATGGTTTCCTATTAGGAGACCGGGGTTCTTTCTACGGTTCGCGGTCTGCGGTCTGCGGTTCGCGGTTCACCATCACATCAAAGGCGTTCGGATAACGGTTTCCAAAGTATGTGCGCGCGGTGGTTGCGTCACGAGAAACAGAATTAGATCCGCGACATCCTCTGGAAGCGTGAGATGCGCAATTACATCGTCTGGATGGTTATCACGGCGCATCTTGGTATCCACGGGACCCGGACAAACAACCGAGGCTTTCACTCCGTGCGGTCTGCCTTCATTATTCGTCGTCTCCGTGAAGCCAACAACAGCGAATTTAGATGCGCAATACGCGCCACCGTTGACATGCCCAGATTTGCCAGAGACTGAGGAAACATTGACGATATGCCCATATTTCTGCTCGCACATGTGGCTGAAGACGGCTTGCGTGCCGAGAAATACACCCTTAAGATTGACCGCCATCGTCAGATCCCAATCCTCTTCCCGAATCTTCGGAATCGGGTTGTGGATTGCCACGCCTGCGTTATTAACAAGAATATCCACTTTACCGAAGGCATCAAGCGTTTGGGCAACCATGGCATCGACATCGGTTTTCAACTGAATATCGGTTTTGATAGCGAGTGCCCGTCTGCCGAGCTCCTCTACCTCTTTGGCGACAGCGTTTATCTCGGCATCGGTGCGTGCAGCGAGGACGATATCAGCACCTTCTCTGGCAAACGCTAAAGCGGTTGAATGACCAATGCCGCGTCCGCCGCCTGTGATAATCGCAATACGGTTTTCAAGTTTCACGAATTCTCCTTAAAGTAGCCAGCACACTTCGTGCGCCATTCCTCTACGATATTTGATACGCCCCAAGTTTCTGTTTGTCAAACAGAATGCCGTGTCCCGGACGATCCGGCGGTGAAAAGTGTCCATCTCTAAGCACCAAGGTATCTTCAAGTACTGGGTCAAATGATGGAATGTATTCCACAAAAAGCGAGTGCGGCACCGCTGCCGAGAGATGCACGTGTAAATCCATCAGGAAGTGTGGCGATACGGAAAGCCCGAAGCATGCCGCCGTATGCGCAACTTTCATCCACTCAGAGATACCACCAACGCGGACGGCATCGGGTTGGAGGATGTCCGCTGCGCCTTGTGCAATGTACTCCTTAAAGACATATTTATTGTAAATCGTCTCGCCAATAGCAATTGGGATAGTCGTTTTCTCGCGGAGTGTGACGTGGCTCTCCACATCGTCCGCCTCAATCGGCTCCTCAAACCAGAAGAGTCCTGCCTCTTCGACGCGGCAGGCAAGTTGAATCGCTTCCCGTGCGTTCCACTTCATATTCGCATCAATCATGAGGTAGGGTTCTTGACCGATCGCCTTCCTGACGGCAAAGATTCGTGCGACGTCCTCGTGGAGGCTGTCGCGTCCGACCTTAATCTTGATTCCTTTGAAGCCCTGCTCAACAAATTCGACAGACTGCCTGACAAGCTCATCTTCGGAGAGATGTAACCATCCGCCGTCTGTATTATAAACAGGAACAGACGCTCTCGCGCCCCCGAGGAGTTGATAGAGCGGCAGTTCCGCGCGTTTTGCCATGAGGTCCCAGAGGGCGATGTCTACCGCTGCCATGCCTAAAGTGACAATACCGCCTCTCCCTACCCAATGCGTATCCATCCACATCCGGTTCCAAATCCGATCAATGTTGGCGGCATCCTCTTCAAGGAGGATAGGTGTGAGATAGGCATCCATAATCTGTTTGATCGCCGCTCCACCTTTGCCGATAGTATAGGAAAACCCAGTCCCGATAACGCCATCTGCGTCTTCAATCTCAATGAACGGAAACTCCATAGAAACAAAAGTCTGGATAGCATCAACCCGTTCAACTTCAGGTGGGATGTCATAAAGAGATGTGCGAACCGCTTTGATTTTCATCAGCATCTGCCTACTGTTTTAGGTTCTCAATCATCGCCAATAAATTTTGGATACAGATACGAGAGGCTTCCTCACCGGCTTCAGAGAATGCTTGCCCTGCTGGACGATTCAGAATGGCTTCGTCAATTTTCAGTGAGGGTCGCCAATGTGTTTCAAGACAGAGATGTCCTTCGTAACCATCATCAATCAAGGCTTGTAGTTGCCCTTCCCAGTCGATAATACCGTCGCCAACAGGCACAGATTCTATTTCGCCCGTATCAGGGTTCGGACCCGCATCCTTGAGATGGGCATGGATCATCGTCGATTTCATGCGATTGTAGGCATCAGGATACGGAGTCTCACCACCCTTGGCGTGCGCCTCGTTGGCAGGATCCCAGATACCCCGGATATTCGGTGAATCAATCTCCTCAATAAATTCCCCTGTGAGTTTGGCGGTGCGGAGTGAAGTCGTGGATTCGTTCTCCATGCCGAGGACGATGCCTTC
Organism: Candidatus Poribacteria bacterium; assembly: GCA_009845505.1. Classification (GTDB taxonomy): domain Bacteria; phylum Poribacteria; class WGA-4E; order WGA-4E; family WGA-3G; genus WGA-3G. Next base: position 13,810 of record VXZL01000031.1, read on the forward strand.
GCCATCTATCATTCTGCGCGGTTCATCGTAAGAGGCGATAATCTCGTCCCACCGTTTCTCCGTTTCGCCGGTATCCCAAAAGACGAAGGTACGGATGAGGTTGGTATCAAACGCCTTTGCTGTCCGGATACACCCTTTGAGTATCTCAAGATGTTCTTTTCGTTCTGCAGCGTTGTCTATATCGCATTTAAAAAACGGGGATGCGACCCCAATAATTTCTATATCCGTGCCGTCGAGTAAGCGTTTCATCTCATCGATGTCGGCATCGGTCAACTCGTTAGGCAGTTTGTCCCAGACCGATCGGATTTCGATGGAGTGCAGATTGAATTCTTTTACAAAATTAACAACGGTAGCAAAGTCCTGTGAGACCTCGTCGTTGATAACACCGAGTTTAAACATAGTTACATATCTCCTTTGAAACTTTGACGATATGTTAGCACAGCGCGGTGTTAATAGCAAGGGGCATTTTCTCTAACTTAACGCAAGTTGCCAGTTTGTAGCATAACCTGTTAGGTTGTGCATCTGAGGACGCAAACTAACAGTTTGCGGTACAAAATGCCTGGATCATTGACAGTTTTCAGTAAAAAACAAGGTATGCCTGTCTAAAATCGTGTAAGTAGCAACTTGGGTTAACTTAGGGTCATTTATGGTAAACCTGAAAAATAAATAGACCTTTGACCCTCACCTGGTAGGTGCGGTTTCTAACCGCACCGGTGCAGAGTGTCCAATTAATTCTAAGATC
>VXZL01000168.1:0-7774 GCA_009845505.1 Candidatus Poribacteria bacterium
TTCGGGCGAACTGTCAAAGCGTTATCCTGGAGAAAAATTGCTTAAACTTGTAGGCACAATTTCGCCTGAAGACCTTGAAATTATGAAACAGACAATTGAAGAAGGGTGTGAGCAGGTCAATGAATCTGATTGGTAAATATCTGCTTGATACAAACATTACCATTGCGTTTTTTGCCGGTGATCCAGGGGTCCAAGAAAAAGTGAGAACTGCCGAGTATATAGCCGTGGCTCCCCCTATCATTGGTGAGCTCTGCTTTGGTGCACAGAAATCTAATGAAGTTACAGAAAATCTCCATAAAATAGACATATTAGTTCAACAAAGCCTTGTTTTTTCTTGTGATTTGGAAACAGCACAGTGGTACGGAATCATCAAAGAACGGCTGGAAAGAAAAGGCCGCCTTATCCCAAACAACGACATCTGGATTGCGGCAATTGCGATGCAACATGATTTGATTCTCGTCACACGAGACACACATTTTGATGAAGTCGAAGCCCTACAGACAGAACGTTGGTGAACACTATACCAACAGAAGATACGGATCTTGAATATAGCCAGCAACCGTCTGCAGGAACTGCGCTGCAGGGGCACCATCTATCACACGATGGTCAAACGTCAGACTGAGTGTCAACATGCTCCGAATAGCAATTTCATTGTCGTGAACGACCGGTTTCTTCAGAATCCGTCCCACCCCAAGAATAGCACTCTCCGGTGGATTGATGATAGGCGTGAACGCATCAATCCCGAAATTTCCGAGATTTGTAATCGTAAAAGTCCCACCTTGAAGTTCTCCGGGTGTCAGTTGATTGCTCCGTGCGCGTTCAGCGAAATCTCTCACCTGTGTCGAAATCTCTGATAACCTTCCTTTATCTGCGTTCCTGACAACTGGGACCACCAGACCGTCTTCCAGAGCGACTGCCACCCCAATGTTAATTTCCGATAATAAATGAATCCCGTCATCTGTGAGTGTGGCGTTGAGGCGCGGATGTTCCTGCAGCGCATTTGCCACGACTTTCACGAGCAGATCTGTATAGGTAAGGCTTACCTCTCGCGCTTGTAGTTTATCGTTAAGCATCTGGCGTAGTTCGACAAGGCCTGTTGCGTCAACCTCCGTGTGGAGCGTGACGCTGGCGTTTGTCTGGACACTGAGCGTCATCCGTTCTGCGATGATTTCACGAATACCACTCATAGAAATAACTTCCGTTGCCTGTTGTGGTGTTGCTGTCTCTACCACAGGCGCGGTCGGAGTCGGCACTGCACTGGCTGCTTGCAACACATCATCGCGAACGATTCTGCCATCAGGACCAGAACCGATAATTGAACTCAGATCGAGTCCGTGTTCTTTCGCTAAGCGGCGTGCGAGCGGCGATGCCTTAAGGCGTGAGGTTTCGGCAACAGGTGCTTCTCCTCTCAAGTCGATATACCGCTGTACGTCGCTTTCAAGGATACGTCCACCGGGTCCAGAGGCTTTGACCTCTGTGAGATCGATAGCGAGTTTTTCAGCGAGTTGACGTGCTGCTGGCGAGGCTTTTAGCGCAGGAACGGGGTCGTCCCGCCTTTCCGTTGTTGTTGAGGGGGTTGCTTTGGGTTGTTCGGGTTGTGTTGGCGTTGGTTGTGCTGTGGTGGTGCCTACTTCAACGCGTGCCACCTCTTCACCCGGTGCCCCAATAATTGCTAAAATGGCGTTGACAGGGACGTTGGCGCCCTCTTCAGCAAGCAGCTGGGCAATCACACCGTCGGTGGGAGATTCTTGTTCGTGGACGACCTTATCGGTTTCAATCTCAAGTAAGGGTTGTCCTTGCGCGACGGTGTCGCCTTCCTTGACGAGCCATTTACCGATTTTTCCCTTCGTCATTGTCTGATCCATCTGAAGCATTCGCAATTCAATTGCCATATTTTTAATTTTCCTTGCGGTTCGATAAGGTTGGTTTTGCGTGAACGATTCTCTCCGTATATCCAGCCCGGCGCGATGCTTGGGCTTCCGCGTGCTTTTTAATGCTTACGTCGAGTTAATGGAGGACCACCGACAGCCATTTTGGTCAATAAGACGATTATGAGTGTGCCTCAATCAATTCAATCAGCAGCTCGACATTCGCGTCCTTTTCAAGGATAAGTGCGAATTTCTGGTATTCGTCTCCTTTGAAGATTGCCTGAATAAACGGACTGAATCCGATCAGAAGTTGACTGCCCAAGAAGTTAAGCGGTTTGCCGGTCTCTAAGAAGAGAATTGCGGGTGTCGTCAAACCGCGGCGCACAATCCATGTCGCTACCTTCTCAAGGAGCGCGCGTTGTTCAGATTCAGGAATATCCTCAAGGACGACGGGTATTTCGTTATTTGGGTTGAGCATGATTTATGTCTGTTGAGGCACAGTTTGACTGCGGGTCTTAAAGTTCCAAGTCGCTAAGGTAATCAGCAATCTGTTTCGGCTGTCCATCAAGCGTTGTCTCCATTGCAGCGATGACCAGAACGAAACTCTTGATGTTATCCTCAATCCGTGTGTCAGAGGGGTCGCCACCGTCAAGCCAATTCAGGAATTCGTCAAACAGATGCTGATGTGCTTGATACGGAATTGCAGGTGCTTCGTAGACTTCCGTTTCTCCGCCGACGCGATGGATCGTCATCTGATTTCCACCGGCGATTTCGACAGCACCCTCTTCAAACTCAGCGCGATAGTGTTCATGGTTCCAACAGTTAACGATGCCCGCCGATGAACTATTACCTTCGTAAGAGGTGTGTACACCGTTGTCCATCCGCATCATATAGAAACCGCTGGAGTAGTGTTTGAAGCTCGACCATTCTGGATTCCATCCGAATCCTATCAGAGTTTCACAGTCTCCGCCAGAGAGAAACCGAAGCATGTCTAAATGGTGGACAGAACCTTCAAACAGGAGCCCGAAGTCCATATCGTGTCGCCATGCTTTACCCCACGAGAGATAGCGGCGGTAATCGCAGGCGTATCTGCCGACAATGTGCTGAAGTCGTCCCAATCTACCTTCGTCACGGATGCGAATCAGTTCCTGTTTATTGTCGGCGTAGCGATAGTTTTGGATGATGCCACACGGCAATCCGGTCTTCTGCGCCGTGCGCACCATTGCTTTCGCTGCCTCCAGTGTGTCGGCGATCGGCTTTTCGCAGATAACAGGCATCCCGTTTTCCATAGCCGCAATCGCGGCAGGGCTGTGGAATTGCGGTGGAACAGCGATACCACAGAAATCGGCTTTCACAGTCGCACACGCTTCATTGAAGTCTGTGAAAAGTTGTGATTTGCTGAGTCCCAATGTTTCGCCTTGTGCTGCGAGTACATCTGTGTTCACATCTGCTAAGCCGACGATGTCGATTCGGTCGCTGAAATTACTTGTGAAATTGTGAATCCAGCCACCTGCCATACCACTGCCACCAATCATCAAACATGTTCGTTTTGCCATTTTTTTACCGATTGCTCCTGGGCGTTGCCTCCGTTGTCGGCAACGATCTAAAATTAGAAAAGAACCTATTTTAGGTTATGAACAGTTTTTTTAAAGATTCAAAATCTGCAAGGACAACGGACACAGCAGCTCATATTGAATCGTTTAGAGATTTTTGCATCAGGCTGCCGCGCAAGACATAATCGTCTTTCCCACGTCGAACGCGTTCAAGTTCGGCTTCCGTGACCTCACGTCGCACTTTTGCAGGGACTCCCATTGCGATGGAATCAGGTGGAATTTCCTGTCCTTCGCGGACGAGTGTGCCAGCGGCGATAATGGCACGTTCGCCAATGACCGAACCTGTTAAGAGAATCGCTCCCATACCAATAAGTGCCTCGTTACCGATGGTGCAGCTATGGAGAATCGCACCATGCCCGATTGTAACGTCATCACCGATAAGGCACGGAATTTCTTTGTCCATGTGTATCACCGCACCGTCTTGAACGTTGGTACGGCACCCAATTCGGATTGGCTCTAAGTCGCCACGGAGGGTAGTGTTGAACCAGATGCTCGATGCTTCACCAATTGTCACATCGCCGATAATCATCGCCCCCGGTGCGACAAAAACAGATGGATGTACATTCGGTGTTATGCCTTCATACGCTATTAACATTTTGTCTACTTTCTGTTGCATAGATTGACTATTGTGCGACTAACAACTTACCGAGATTGCTTATACCCCACTTGTAAGACAGCGCGAACGCACTCGCGAGGAGGAGTATCAGGGCAATAAGCACGATTAGATTTTGTGTATACCACGCTATTATAGGTGTGATGATGAGTATTATATCAACAATGAGTGTTACAGTGAAGGTTAAAATTCGCAAGAACGGTTTCGGCGGCTGTGTCAGTTCTGCCATCCACGAGAATGTGCCAATCATTGTATTCACTGCGCAGCCTGCTGGAAGTGTTATGATAGGGATGAGTAGCACCGGTATCCAATTGTCCCGTGGAATTTGGAGTAGGTAGATGACGATTAGGGACCAGAATTCCGCATAAATTAGGGCACAGAGAAGTGCTGTCAGGAATTTACTTGTGAATACCAGTCTCGGTGTGACAGGAGCAGATTTCAGCATCCACCATGTTTTTGCTTCGTCCCGAAGTCCGTTGCAACTGATACCGAAGGTGATAAGAATGCTATAAAGGACGATTTGAACGGTAAGAATCTCGGCTGCGTTTGCTTCTGCGCCACCGCCGCGGACGAATAAGATACCGATGTGAACGACCAAATAGAGCGTGAGCATTCCGATCGCAATCAGTCGTCCGCTATGTCTGACGAAGATGAGAAAATCTTTTAGCATCATGGCGCGTATCTTGCCGCGTCCAAGTATCAGTGCTGTTCCTTTTAAGTTCAAGGTTGTGGCATCCGAATCGCTTCGTGCAGGTTTCCGCTTGGCTTTCAGTTGCCGGATGTTTTCCCAGCCGCGCTGATAAATTTGTTGTGCAATAAGCGTTGCGAACCCGACAGAGGCGAAACTCACCGCGCATCCACCCAGGACCCATCGCAATCGGGTTCCGATTGTGGATTCAGGGGTCCAACTCAACAAAACCCTTCCCATCCATTCGTGTGGATACCATATAGCAGCCGTGTCCGTTGTTCCAGCAGAAGCCCAATTGAGCAAATATTGTTTGACTGGTATTGACTCAAGTCCGGTGAACAATACTAACGATATGAGGAAACCCATCGTCACGCCTATCGCAGTACCGAGGACCTTAAGTGTGGCGATTAGACCACCCGATGAAAAAAAACGGGCAATCACCATCATGCTAATTGTGACGTAGCTTGCACTGATTATCAGCAGACACAGGCATGTTGGAAAGAGTCCTATGTAAAAGTGCCACGGGAGTCCAAAGATAACGCCGAACGCAATCCAGGGTGGTCCTAAGAAGCAGAGGATGCTGAGGAGGCGTGTGATGATGAGGTAAATGAACTTGTAACCGAAGGTTGCGACCGGTTGGATTGGCGCAGCGTGTAAGAGTGCTGTTTCTGGTGCTTCATACAAGATTTTTAGCGAACTTTCCATCAACTCCTTTGCGACAATGATAACGCCGAAGGTCATGAATCCATTAATTACACCCAACACGAGTGTCGGTTCAGCCTCGGTCAACCGCAGGTGGCTGAAAAGCGAGCCACCCAGCACCGATAATGCAACGACGAGGACGAGGTAGCCGATGCCTTTCAAAATACCCTTACGCCATGCCTCTCGACTGTGTTTAAGACTATTCAACCACCCTTGGCAATCCGCTTTTAAGAGGATTTTAATATCTTTTAACATCTAAATCTGGGCACCGTTCCATTTCATTCGTTAGAAAAATCTGATGTGAGGTCAAGAAAAATGTCTTCGAGTGTCTCGGTATGGTGCTGATTTGTGTCTATCGGTTGTGCGTGTAGTTCCCGTTGTTTCTGCTGTAATTCTGCGAGCGTTCCGACGGCGATCAGCTGACCCTTACTGATGATACCGACCCGATCACATAAGCGTTCAGCGATTTCGAGGATATGTGTCGTCATAAAGACAGTACACCCTTGCTCACAGCGTTCTCTTAAGATTTCTCTGACGGTGCGCGCGCTTCTGGGATCTAATCCGCTGGTGGGTTCATCGAGAAAAAGGATCTGTGGGTGATGCACAAGGAGCGAGATAAGCAAAATTTTCTTCTGCATACCGTAAGAGTAAGCCTTGATCTGGTCATCAGCGGCATCGGCAAGTTCAAGTTGGTCGAGCAGAGATTCCATCTCATTTTCGGCTTTTTCCGGCGGCACTTCATATAAATTCGCGACCATGCGGACGAACTGTCGACCCGTTAGGGCTTCGTAGAGTTGTGGTGTGTCCGGCATCAATCCGAGAATTGCTTTTGCTTGTAAACTCTGTTTCTGAATATCGTACCCACCCAGTAGAGCGGTGCCAGATGTAGGACGGAGTAGACCTGTGAGCATATTGATGGTTGTTGTTTTTCCTGCTCCATTAGGTCCCAGAAACCCAAATATTTCACCGGAGTTTACCTGCAATGTCAGAGCATCTACAGCACACAATTTGCCGAAATATTTCGTCAGGTTCGAGGTCTCAATCATTTTTCTTACTACCCAAGATGTCTTCTTTGAGTTTTGCGAGTTCCTCGTCCAGATTGAAGGCATCACCTTTTGTTTTCTGCTGGGTTTCAATTTGGCGGTTCTGTTTTTCCCAAAGTTCTGCTGCTGCTTCAGTCTTTTTTATTTTCTGTTCAGTCTGTTTGAAGGTGTTGGACAGATGGAGTTCTATTTCAGCGATCAATTTGTGGAGTTTAAGGCGCGTCTCTGCCTGTTTTTGATGGTGATGTAGCGTTTCAGCTCGCTGGACTGTGTTTTGGAACTGTTGATAAAAGTCGTTCAACGCCGTTTTGAGAGAATCAATGATTGTGTGTTGGGTCTGGATTTGGCGTTCATAGTCGTCTGCACGTTGCAATTGTTGTTGTTTACGTTGTTGTGCATCTCGCGCTGCTTCCATGTCTCCATTTTGTAAAGCAGCGTCTGCCTTTTTAGCCCATACCTCGGCGGTATCAACTGCCTTTTGGCAGGCTTGTTTGAGTCTTTGCTCTTCAGCGATTGCTTCGGCGACGAGTTCCTTTGCCACGGCAAGCCGCTTTTTCATATCGACAACGGTTTTCTCAAGTACCGATGCGCCACCATCAGATTCCTCTACGAATTGCGTGATGCTGTCTCGAATCTGTTCCGAAATTTCCTTGAGTTTTTTCATTTTCTGTGCCTCCGTCCGTCTATTATACACGGTTTTTCGGTGTGAATCAAGCCAGCCATTACTTTCTTTAGCGTCATTAAGTTTTCCTGTAGGAGGCATCTCCGAATCCTAACTCTTCCTGTAGGAGCGAGCTCCTGCTCGCGACTTTTCCCTCACGCTTATAGAGACTTCGCTTCTGTAAAAGATAGGAGAGAAGTGCTATTTTGATTTTTTCCTGAGTGGGCGGAATTGGATGTGTCTACAGAGCCTCGTAATTAGCATTGACAAGTTTGATGTCATAAAGTGCTAACCTATCCATGATGTGTCTGATTGCGGGTATATTGTTGTCAATTAAGATTGATGACCGGTTGTGCAATGCTGCGGACTCGCCGAGTGTTCCACTACCAGCGAAGAAGTCTAAGAGTGTGTCCCCTGGTGATGAATGTACATTGACGATGCGATTCAAAATTCCGAGAGGCTTTTGCGTTGGATACCCCGTCTTTTCACTGCCGTTTGTGCTGACGATCGTATGCCACCAGACATCCGTTGGGGTTTTACCGCGAGCCGCTTTTTCTTTACCGACCAAACCCGGTGCCATATAAGG
>VXZL01000168.1:7784-14376 GCA_009845505.1 Candidatus Poribacteria bacterium
ATATAAGGAATCCTATCCATCTCATCGAAGTTGAAAGTATAATGCTTAGGTGTTTTGGCGTACCATAAAATGTTGTCGTGCTTAGCTGACCATCTCGACTTTGATCTGCCCCCGTAGTCGTAAGCCCAGATAATCTCGTTCATAAACGATTCACGCCCGAAAATCTCATCGAGCATCACCTTACAATAATGCACCTCTCGGTAGTCAATATGGAGGAAAAAGCTGCCGTATGGATGTAGCACACGATATGCTTCTTCAAAACGAGGACGCAAAAACTGCAAATAAGCGTCTGAACTTTCAAACTTATCGGCATAGTACGTAGTCTTGCCTTTGTGGGTTCGGTATGTTTTGCCTTGGAAACCGACTCGATCACCTTGTGCATCGGATTTGACATGAATTTCCGTACGCTGTTGGAATTTACCAGTGTTAAACGGCGGATCGATGTAAATTAGATTGATGCTCTCGTCAGGAATATAGTCTTGGAGAATTACGAAATTATCGCCATAATAGAGGTGGTGTTTGGGCATACTGAGATCCTGCTCCTATTCAGATAGCGCGTGCGCGATTGCTTTTTGTCGGAAGCGAAAGGGTAATGTATCTGGGTTTTCTCATAAGATTATAGCAGACTTATGTTAATTTATCAAGTTTCGGAGATTTTAGCGCGGAGGCATTTAATTTTTAGTTGTCTGAATCAGGATTGTGGGACGACAGGACAGGCGAGGGCCCTGCCTTCACTGTATCACTCGTGCCGTCAAAAATGATGTGTATAATCCGTTGTTTTATTACCCATGCGATCCGTCCCCAAGCCCCCCTTTTTCTTATTAAGATCCTGAAAAGAATCTCTTTCTCCTGTACCCAACGAGACTAAGAGCACTTGCGTGCCTGGGTATTGAGTTCTGGCTTCGACAAAAGCACACATTGCGGGGTGATTGGCATAGAGACCGCCATCGACAAACTTCCCTTCAGATATCTTCCCTTCCTCCAACATGACAGACTTTATTTTGTGAGGTCTAAAATAAGTGGGAGCTGCCGAAGTTGCGAGTGCCACATCTGCCATTAAAAAGTCATGCGTCTTTTTCTCTTTAGCCTTTCTTCCACTCTTGCAGTCTTCCAGCCTTGTAAGCAAGCGATAAGGTTTTGTGTAAGTCCTATTTGATTTATGAGCCACCCTTGCTTTTAATTTTAAAGACACAATTTTTGACGGGAAAGGTGCATAACGATGGTTTGCATTTTTATCTTTGCTTCTGTGTGAAGACGAAAAATTTACTGGCGTTCGCATATTTTTTAAATTATGCACCCTCTTTCGGAAAATTTGGTGTCTTTAATTTTGAGAGCACAATTACAAACAATGAAAAGATTGGAGGAAAAGTGTTTAATTTCCCAAGAACTTTACACCCGATTTACCTATTTGAAGAGGATGCTGTATTTTATGCTGCAGACCTTGAAAAAGCGAGCGTTGTCGAAATCTCTGCTGTAATGGTTGACATCTTAAAACTGGCAGAAAAGCAGACGAGCAAGGAAATTGTCCGAGTTCTGAAAGCCAGTTATGCAGAGGACGAGATTTATGAGGCGTTTGAGAGATTCGCGGAATTTGAACAGGAAGGTTTGTTATTCAATCGCGGTGAGGATCTCAAGCAGATTGTCTCAGTAGAGACGGATCGGCGAAAATTGCTCGTTGCGATACCTGGTATCAATGTTGACTCGTATTTTGATATTGAAACGTTATATGCCGGGACGAACATGGCACTCTCTTATATGTTTGAACATCTTACCAAATATGTGGACCTCCATTTTGTTGGTAAGCGAAATCGAAGGTTAGCTGATAATGTCTATGAAGTTGATATCAGTGTGGCAGACCTCGGCAGGTTAAGCCGAAAGATTAATGAAACCTACTTCGGCATTCTGACCTTGCACCTTGACGAAGAAACATGGCTCCTTCCACTTTACGAGCATACAGAGCTCCCACCGATTCTGGTTCAGTGTCATGCTCCGCGTGGGCATGGAGGTGCAGCGATAAACTCCATTCTACGCCATTATGCGGCAATGCGAGACTTTGATGCTTTTACGGCACCCTCGGATTATGTCCGTGATTTCTATTCGGATTACGTCTGGGACACAAGTTTCTTTAACACACTCCCCAACGGTGTAGACTCAGTGTTGTTCCGCCCGATGGACAAACAAAAAGCCAAACAAGAGCTTGCTGAACATGTTGGAGACGGGCGCATTGTAACGACTCCGACGGTTGGCTATCTTTCTCGAGTAGACTCTGAAAAAGGCGCATCGGTCTACCTAAAACTGGCTGAACTCAATCCGCATCTGTTGTTTTTGATTGCTGGTCCGAGTCTCGGCAGGTATACGTTGAGAGAGCTTCCTGATAACCTCGTCTACGCTGGATTCCATCCGCGTGAGAGATTACCACTCGTCTACAACGCTTTTGACGTTTATTGCTTCCTTTCAATGTCGGGGGAAGAGACCTTTGGCTTAACTGTTCTTGAAGCGATGGCGTGTGGCGTTCCGCCGATTGTACCAAATTTCGACGGTGTGCCATCGGTTGTTGGAGATGCCGGTCTGATTGCGGAGGCTAATAATTTTGAACAGGATATAGCAACAATTGTCAGTTACCCTTCGCCGATAGATTTTTCGGAGAAAATTAACTTGCTGTTGAATGACGACGGAATGCGACAGGAACTTTCCCGAAGAGCAAGAGAACGAGCACTGTCATTCACTTGGGACAAGACTGCACGACGGATATTACGCTGTTTTGAAAGACTCCATGAAAAGAGACAACTCGTCAGTCCAAACAGACTCCTAAATATGTTTGTGCCAACATCCCCAGAGACATCTCGCAATTTAAAAGGAGAAGGATTAACACATCGAGACCGAGATCGGTTCAAATACCAGTCGATTGTATTGGGAATGAATCAACATTATGAGCGTTGCTTGATAAGGGAGGCAGCGTATTCCGTGCATGTTGAGGAGGGTCTCGTGTTGAGTCTTTTGAAGAATCACACTGTGAGAGAGGCAGAGGCACTTCTCACTGCCGTGGTTGCGGATGAAACACACGCAAAGGCGACCCTTAAAAGGGTTCACGGCTTAATACAGGCGACTGCCTAAAAGAAACAGGACTTACGCAAAATTAGGAAATCGCGTCCATTCCTCCGCGGTAGGTGCGGTTTCCTAACCGCACCGATCACGGAAGTGCGTAAGTCCTAAGAAAAAAGGAGTATTAATGGGGTATCGTTTAAACCGACACCATAAATTTGAACAAGACGACTGCAAATACGTTGCTGACCTTGAAACCAACGACATTATTGAAATAAACGATGTAGAATGGGATATTCTCAGTCGCTATGAGACTCAAACAGAGTATCAAATTGTTGAAGGGTTGAAGGAAAAATACAAGGTGGCATCTGTCTTTGAGGGTATTACGCGGTTGAAGTCGCTTGGTAAACGCGGTCAACTCCTAACGCAAATTCCCGAATCAGCGGGTGAACTCGACACTTTCCAACCTATATCCAGCGAACTCAAATTATTGGTTCCGTTTGGTTTTAGGAGAGACGAGGCATCCATTGACTACATTACAAATTTGAATCGGTATCAACTTTTGTCTTCTCTTGCGCGGCGTGCTGACTTAGAGACCCTCGCTTTTTCCCATATCACGGATGGTGGTGTGCTGCCCGATGGTGATAAAAATTTCGGAAAGATCCGGATCCGAGAAATAAAAAATGAAGCGGGCGATACGCTTGTACCTGCTTGGTATGCCAGAGACGGATACGACGGTATTTTGCTTTTATCCCAATTTTTGACGGATGACCTGTTATACTATCAGGTTCCTGATATCCCAATCCTTCATTTCTTAGAAAACAGCCAAAAACTCCAAAGTTCAGTGCTCGAATCATTCTTGACACTCTATACAGCCCAAAAAGTCAATGATAGTTTAGTTGTCAAAGCATCGTGGATGAAGGAGTGGCTGAGCGAATCTGGTATTCCTGCCGAACATATCCGTATGATTCCCGACGGTATCAACCTCGTTGAACCGATTGATAAAGGGTTAGCAAAACAACACACCGCTGCAATCTTTAACAAACCCATGTTTGCTGAGCGTCCGATTGTTGGATTGATCTCTGGATTTGAACCGAATCTTGGGGCACAGTGGATTTCTGCGTTTGCGCGAGCCAACCGACATCTCTCGATTTTTGTCTATGATTATGTATTGGCACGGCACTATAAAAATCTACCGGACAATGTGGTAATTTTCACGGCGGATGACGAAGATATGGCTGCAATTTCCCCGCTCTTCTTTCAGGCTTTGGATCTGGTCTGTTTTCCTGCAATGCCGGGAACACCGCTTTCGGTGGTTTTAGAGGCAATGGCTTATGGAACACCGTGTGTCGCTATGGCGAAATATGGTCTCCCAACAGAAGTAGAAGGGGCTGGTGTGAATATCGGATTGGAATGGGATAATTTTGGTGATTTTCATGTATCTATGGACGAACTTTCGGCTGCGATACATCGAGGGTTAGAACCCTCTAAGATCCGTACTGAATATGAAAAAATCGCAAAAGGTTTCGCTCAGAAATACACTTGGCAGGAGACAACAAGAAATATTGTTCGGATCTTTGCGGAGAATCATCCGTTGATGATGAGGCGTTATCAAACGGAGGCAAACTTGTTCCGTCCTATTTTTTGCCGTCGGTATAATCCTCAGACGCGTAAAGTAACAGCTGAGGCATATAGATTGGGCATTAACAGATATGAGCATCTCGAAAAAGCTTTGGCAGAGACACTTATGGAACAGCACAAGCCGACTGAAGTAGCGTCAGTATTTAAGCACTTCAAGATGGAAACTTCTGTTCAACAGCGCGACAATTTCGCACCAGAGATGAAGCCCCTAATACGAGGTTGATTTATCCTATGTCACATTATGAATACTTTCTAATTCTTTTGTCCCTCGTTTTTTGTGGATATGCGAGTTATACCGACGTAAAGACGCAGAAGATCCGCAATTTCTGCTCTCTGGGGGTCCTGTATATAGGGACGCTTAGCCAATTGATGGCATGGTATCTTGGCAAAACAACGCCGCTGGACATCTTATGGCTTTTCTTAGGAGGCGGACTGATTGCGTTTGCTTTTTATTGGTTCGGTATCTTCTCGCCCGGGGATTCCAAACTCTTTTGGGGAGTCTGTTTAATTTTTCCGTTGTCCCTTTTCAGAAATCTGAGCGGCACTTTGAGTTTTCCGCCCTTGATCGTTGCCCTGAATATTATCATTCCGTACGCAATAGGGCTACTGGTATATCTAATTTTCAAGTTTGTGCGAATGCGAAATAAGTTGGACCTTCTTCGGTATTTCTTTAAGTCAAGTTTTCAAAAATCGTTGCTGCTCGAAAGACTTTTTAGTCTACTTCTGTTCATCGGTATCGGGTCTGCATTGACCTATCTATTAAAACGCTTTGGGTGGGAACCTGACCGGATTTTGCACCTTGTTTTCGTTTTATTGGCATTCACGCTAATACAGAAGTTATTGTCCAGGTTGCCGAAAACGTCGGTCTATTACGCCGTTGTTAGTTTTGTATGCGTTTGGTTATCGTTGCAAGCGATGCCGTCTGTGCCTGCGTTTCTCTCCAGTCTGGCTGTTCTCTTAGGACTCTACTTTCTTGTTTTCGTTATTGCGAAACAATTGGTACTCGGTTTGGCAAGTATAACGTTGAACAGTGCCGTTGATGTAAGTGGTCTTGAGGTTGGCATGATTCCTGCTGAGCAAATCGTTCGAGTGGAACACGTAGACGGTGCTGTCCGCTATGAAAAACGACAGGTAGCGTTTTCAAGCCGTCAGGAGAAAAATACGGTTATTTCTCCGGACCCCGCGGGACTCACTGCAGATGAGATAATCCAATTGCAAAACCTTGCGGCGGAAGGTGCTTTCTCTGAATTTGGCAATCGAGTGAACATTCAACCCTCGATTGGCTTTGCGCCGGTTATTTTCCTCGGTACACTGCTAACGGTGCTTTGCCAAGGTCCATTTTATTTCAAACTGATGCAATTACTCTAACTTTTTAGTTTTCAAGCGTTTCCAGCGGGAGAGCTCTACTCCTACCCGTGAGACGGAGATAGATTTATTTCCTATGAACAGATACAATATATGCATAAGTCGAATCCGTCTTACATTTGGGTTGTTGATTTTAACAACATTTTGGTACTGGGAACTAATTTCGCTGGATGAGAGGTCCGGCAGAAAGGAGGAAAATCCAAATGAAGAAAGAGATTCGCGCCGAAGTTAAGCGATTTTTTACATCCGAGGCTGGACGGGTCGGCGTTCGGGCACCCCTAGCTTTAGGTGTCGCCAGCGGTGCCTTTTTGATATCGCAGATGGTGTATACGCCATCCGCCGAGGCTTCCTGTGTCAGTGATGATGATTGCGGCTCGGACGGGCGATGTGAGGCGTGGTGTGAAGAGTACTCTAAGGGAACTTGTAAGGAATGGAAATCTGGATGTGTTTATGATTGTTAATCTGTGTTGCGTTTCCACTGTTTTCCGCAGTGGGAACGCCTTATGATTTCAAATTGACAATTTTAAATTGAGATTTTTTAATT
>VXZL01000460.1:0-265 GCA_009845505.1 Candidatus Poribacteria bacterium
ACGAGGAGGATGAGTTAATGAAAAAACGAACACTCGTTTGTTTTTTGATTTTTACTTTGTGTGTTTTTTACAGTTCAATTCCGAACACTGTTTTAGGGCAGGAGGCTTCTCTCGCCCAACAGGTGTTCGACACGCACAGCGAGACGCTTCAGCGTGAAGATATTAAGGCAGTTTTGCCACAGGTTCTGGAAGGGCTGAAAGCACCAAATATTCAAGCCCTTTTGAACCCTCAAACCATTACGCTCGTTGTTGCAAATCCGGATCT
>VXZL01000460.1:275-3852 GCA_009845505.1 Candidatus Poribacteria bacterium
AATTTGCTCCAGATATAGATCAGGCATTTGTGACGCTCTTGAAAGAAGATGCTGAACTCCAGGGGCTGCTCGGCGATCCGCAAGTACAGGAATTACTCCAGGATCCAGCAGCGATTGACGAGCTTGCAGGACTATTGAATGTCGGTGCTGAACCGCCTGTGGTAGAGCCACCCCCTGTAGTGGAGCCGCCGCCCGTAGTCGAAGTTCCAACGGTAGATCCTTTTGATCCCATTATGCCTACAAATGAGTCTCTTATTGGTAGGTCGCGGCTGGGTGGACTCTCGCTAAACGCTTCTTCCGGAAGGCTTTTTGTAGAACAGATTATCCGAGCGTCTGGTCTGCCGCTTGAAGCAGAAACCTTGGTGGACGCAGTCCTTGATGCTGTGCCTCGAGGCTTTCTCCCGAAAAAGCAGGTTCGCCAGATTTTGTTGGCAAACCGTCTCTCGATTTTTGAGCAGGAAGCGAGGCAATTAGATTTCGAGAATTTCGGAAATGCGATAACACCGAACTTTGCTGATTTTGCCTATTTAGAGGCGAGCAACAAACATATAACGCGGGACAGTTTACAAGTCTATCTGCGGGTGCCAGCGAAGGTTGATGGTGTTACGTTTGCCCTCTCAGGTGGACAACCCGTTTCAGGTACGGAAGTTACAACAGATGAATTTCAAGCCGATACCATTCCCTATACCTTCCGGTTAGAGGAAACGCTTGCTGCTACGAACTTACCTGCTTGGCCGAGTTTAGATACCCAATTGTTCTCGAGTGTTACACTACGGTATTCACATAAAGATCCGATGCCTGAGGAAGGCTATTCTAAGCACGTAATGGTGGCGACATCTGGACAAGATGGTGTCGTTTGGGAAGCAGAGATAGGTCTTCCACGTAGTGGCAGCACCTATTACTATTTTGACGTGGTCCTCACTGAACCTGTGGGATTCACAACGGTGGATCGTGAAGCGATCGCTGCTATGGATCCAACCACTGTGAGCCTTGCCGATGTCTTCCATCCTGACAACATACATACAATTGAGATTCAAGGGTGGTCGATGCCGGATCCAAAGAACCTTCAGATAGTAGATCGCGGTATCGTTAGCGAACTCTTTACGCCTGATTTAGCAGGTGTATTTACTGATATATTGACATCGCCTCGGGCTACTAATATCATTCAAAAAGCCTTAGCGGGTCAACAAGTTGGCATAGGCGAATTGCTGAGTGTTGCAACATCACGCCAACAAAACAGACTTACGAGTATACTCACACGTAATGCGAACAGACTTACGAGTCGTTTTGAGGCAACTCAGGATCCGATGTTGGCTTCTGTTTTCACGGTGCCACGTGTGAATATGGAGACCGAATCCCTCTGGGTTGCGGAGATTTCGGATATCCCTGATGGCCGTTATGATTTACAAGCCATTGTTCTCGGTCCTGATGGGGAACCTCTTGATCAAATACTCCTAGAGCGTGCTGAGGGTACGGAGATTATTGTTGATACGACCGCCCCGGAAGCCGATATTCGCATTATGGATGGTGGGAACACCACAGGATATACGAATGCGGAAGGCGTTCATGTTGTTACTGCCCCTCACGCGGGTGCTGCAGCTCTGAATATAATGGGTGTGCCCAAAGGCGGTGGTGTCGGCGCAGGTGAAGGTTACCTATTTTACCAAGAGATCGCACTCGATGCAGATGGCAATCCGATAAGTACTTGGATGCCGCTGAACATTGAATCGACGATGTTAGCATCCAGGATTTGGTCGGCAGTCCTTGCCCAGGTTCCAGAGAATCAACTTGCTTCGTTCTTGCGGCAGAATGTCCCGCAGCTCGTTGGTGGACTCGATGATGCGTCTATCGTTGCACTCTTAAGCACGACAACGCCTGAGGCAGCCTTGGCATTGCTATCACCAGGTCTCATCCAAGATTTCGCAAACCCATTCCTGAAGAGTTTGGAGCCTTTTATAGGTCGCTTTCAGTTGACTGAACCGCAGGCGCAATTAATAATTGATGCGCTTGGTGGGTCCTTAGATATTGTTGATCACCTTGTTCCAGTGACTTTTGATGCGTCTGGTCATCTGACAATGCCGATTCAGGGCGATCAGATGTCTCTCCTGCTTGGTGACTACGGCATCCGTGCAATGGGGATTGATACGCTTTTCAATGTTGGATCCTACACTGAACCGACCCGTCTCAGAATTGTCGCGCCAGAACATGACGTAGCAAGCGTTACAGCTGCTGTGATTGGCGATTGTAACTTAGATGGCGATATGGATGACCTCTTTGAAAGTGGTCCTATCGGTGATGTGACGATCTTCAGTAATACGACAGAAAATGTTGTTCTAACTGTCACGGTTGACCACCGCACAGCACACCCCGCTACCGTTATGGTACAATACATGGATGCGAGCGGTGCATGGCAAAACATCGATGAGGTTGATCTTGCTGGAACCGAGACGGGTTCAACGCTTGAGGTGAATTGGAACGTTGCTGATTTTGATGCCTTGGCAGCAGCAGGTGAAACTGTAATGGTTCGTGCTGTAGCGAGTAATGCGCTTCAACTCACTGACCCCAATCCGATGGCAGGCAGTATCAACTTAGATACGGGTATCTGTCCGCTTGATCCTGAGGTTGTCGCAATTATAGTGGATGCCCCCACTGCCATGAATCCGGATAGTGGTGGACCCCAAGGAGCTCTCACGCTTAATGCCTATACACCAAGTCGGACTTCTCTACCTATTAGTGCTGTCCGCCTGGTTGCTAAGGGACCTCAAGATGCTGAATGGGTAATTGAAAGCAGTGAAGCCGTTGAGCACGTTGATGGTCAAGAGCTTGCTGATATCCTTGGAGACCTCGTCAGCACTATAGGACCCGACAAACCCGTCGTTCAGGTGAATAGTACCTACCAGAAATGGGTGGTTACTGTGGATACCACAACTCTGGAAGATACTATCACTGCGGAGAGTCCCGCAGCACGGGATGCCTCTAAAGATGAAAACCAGTATGTCGTACAGGGATACGCCAACACCAATGGAACTGAGGTTCCTCCGATTCCTGGTGTTCAGGCGATGTTCTCTGTTGACAACATCGACGATGTCGCACCGCTTGGTCCGACAAACGTCAGTGTGACAAGTGTTGAGGGAACTGATAGCACCTTGGAAACCGCTGGAGATGGTAGTTACACGGTTGGTGGGCTCGTTGATAAGTATGACGAAGAAGTTCCATCTCCTGTCGCTACGCTGACCATCGAACCGACGGCGGACCGGACTACTTACATGTCTGTCAGGTTGGTAACGGATGTTGAAGGTCTTGTTATCGGTGAGGTTGCTGAAACTGCCGAAGGCAGTGGTGTTTTCACGGTAATGGTTGATGTTGGTACACTTGCTGATGGTGAAACATACCTGGAAAATGGAACTTATATGTTCCATGCTCTTGCGTATGATGAAGCGGGCAACGTACAAGCTGATGCGTCTGATACTGATGGGTCGAAAATCTCGGTAACTGTTGAAAATACTTACCGACCGGCTCCAGAGGTGGTAGCGATAACCGCCGATCCCGCGACGGTGACGAACCCAGATAGTGGTGG
>VXZL01000460.1:3952-14358 GCA_009845505.1 Candidatus Poribacteria bacterium
GTGACGAACCCAGATAGTGGTGGACCACAGGGTACACTTACGCTTAACAGTTATTCTCTTGGTGAGAGAACCTCTCCGCCTATCACTTCGATGCGCTTTGAAGTCAAACGTCAAGACGCTGACGATTCTGAATGG
Source organism: Candidatus Poribacteria bacterium (assembly GCA_009845505.1). GTDB lineage: Bacteria > Poribacteria > WGA-4E > WGA-4E > WGA-3G > WGA-3G. The sequence continues at coordinate 4,088 of VXZL01000460.1, forward strand.
CAAGATGTAGGCATGAGCAGTGAAGGGACTGCTGTTACTGCCGAAGAGGTCCAAGCATTGCAGAATGACGCTGACTTCGTCGCTGACATTGTTCACATCGCAGCTGATACGGTTGTAGGTGGCGCGGCAAGTTCGTTGGTTTATCAACATGCCTCCTATCAAAAATGGTCGATTGAGATTGATACGGTAGCATTGGGTCTTGAAGACACCATTGATGCAGATAGTCCCGCAGCGCGCGATGTATCCTTGGATACTAATCCCTACGTTGTCCGGGCAATTGCGATTTCCGCAGCAAACGAAAGCGAAGCTGCAGCAGCGGCTGGTATTAAATCGCAATTTTCACTTGACAATGTGGACGATGTTGCACCCCTTGGGCCCACAAACATTACGGCTGTCGCCCATGTGAGTGAAAGCGGTGAAGTTGTTGAGATGGTTGATGCCAACGCTGATGGAAGTTATACCGTTGGTGGTATTGTTGATGAAACAGTCCCATCGCCGATGGCTATGCTCACTATTGAACCGACAGCCGCTCCAGAAACCTTCACAGATGGTTCAGTGAGGTTGGTGCGAACGGATGCAGATGGCACCCAAACCATTGCTGATGGTGAACCGGGGGTTGTTGATGCAGCGACTGTTGATGTCGGAATGCTTGAAAATGGAACCTATATGTTCCATGCCCTCATTGTTGATGCATTCGGCAATATACAAGCCGATGATTCTGAAGCCGATGGTTCAAGAGTCACTGTCCATGTGCTCAACTTCCGGCTTTCGGATATCACCGACTTGGCGGTCACAGCTGTTGATGGCGTGGACGTAGCGGAGCCGCCCGCTGAACCGATTCCACTTCGGAATTCGCTCGCGGTCGGTTTCATGGTTGCTAACGGCTCGTTAGCTGCTGACCAGTTGAGTGCCAGCATTAATGGAAATCCGATAGCCAGTGAAAGTGCCGAAGATCCAGAGATGACTTTCTCACTTTCAGTAATGGAAATTTCAGCACTGCCTGATGGTGTTTATACGCCAGACGGTGTGGTCACTCAGTGGAACGGTTCGGTATCCTTCGCATTGGCGATGGTTAACCTTGATAACACCGGTCCAATGATTAAGATTGAAACACCTTCCGAGGACCATACGGTGGATAGTTTACCAACTGTTCACGCGACATACGATGATGGCGCGGGAAGTGGTGCTGATGGTACTGGCACTGGAGTCTTAGCTTGGGCGACAACGGACCTTGCGAACGGACCAACCGTTATGTTGACACGGATATTACCCGAGCAAGGCGACCAAGATGTTATGGTTGACCAGGGTGCCGTTGAAACCGATGAAACGACATTGATTTACACCCGTATTGAGCAGCTTTCCGGTGGGGCATACCGAGTAACTATCCAAGTTGCTGATGTGCTCGGTAACATTGGTGAGGCTTCTGCTGAATTCGCTATCGGCGGTACACTACCTACGGTTGCGATTCAGTCGCCAGCTTTGGGACAGACCTTCGAGCACGGACAACCGCTTATCAGTGGTGAATTTTCCGGCGCAGGTACTGTTGAGGTAACGACATTTACTGTCAACGAAGATGATGCTACACCAGAGGTAGATGGCAATCGATTCTCCTATACCCCTGGGGCAGCATTGTCTGATGGCGATTATACGGTTGTTGTTGAAGTGACTGACGGTGATGGCAATAGGGCGCAGACATCTGCGGCTTTCACGGTGCAAGTGCCGAAAGACACAACGCCCCCTGTTATTTCTGCAGCCGCTCCATCTGGAGTTATCAAGGGTGATAGTTGGGTAACAATCTCAGCGGTTGTCACGGATGAACAGTCGAGTGTTGTGAGTGCGAAGTTCGCTATTGACGATAAACCGTTCCGCTCTATTCCACTGGCGCAGATTGCTCAAGGTCGCATTGAGACGGCTGAAAGTTTCACATCTGGTACGCATACGGTAACCCTCGTTGCAATCAGTGAAGGGGGAACCACGCAACATTCGTGGACTTTCACATTGGAAGTTGACAATGTCGCACCGACTATCACTTCAATCTCACCAACAGGAACTATCCGCGGTGGACTCCCGACGATCTCGGCGAGTGCCAACGATGCGTCTGGCGTTGATGACATAAATATCGTCGTCTTGGATAGTGATGGTGAAGAGGTGGAAGGCAATACTGAAGATGATGGTGAAGATGATGTCGAAGGTATCACACGTTTGGACTTCATTCCTGAAGCACCCCTTGATGAAGGGACTTACACGATTCAGGTTCGAGCGACTGATACAATCGGTAATTCTGCCACAGCGCAAGGCTCCTTCTCGATCGACTTCGATACTGCTGCTCCGGTGATCACGATGTCGTCGCCACAAAATGAGGCACGCCTGACTGAACGTCGTCCGCAGATTTCGATAAGCTACGCTGATGCGGAATCTGGTATAGATATGGATTCTATCCGTTTCGTTCTTGATGACCAACTGATTAACCTCAAACCGAACCAGAAATCGGCATCACAGGTGATATACACCCCAGATCTCGATCTCGCTTTCGGGCAACATACGGTCAAACTTGAGGTGTCTGACATGGCGCATAAAGAGGGCAACGTCTCTGAAGATAGCAGTGGTGCCCGTGAGGCGAACATGGCAGTCCATGAGTTTACGTTCTTTGTTGAGAGTGAGGCTGGTCCAGTATTGGCATCGCGTCCGATTAATGCGCCCAACCCGTTCAAGGATAATACTCGTATTTCCTTCACATTGACTCGACAGTCGACAGTGAGCATTGTCATTTACGATATGACGCTCCGCCCCGTCCGAGTCTTGGTTGATAACGAGGTATGGGACGCAGGCGAGTACGTTGGTAAAGGCGCGATTGGTTGGGACGGCACCAGTTCTTCTGGCGAAGATTTGGCTCGAGGTGTCTACTTCTGTCAAATTATAGTGGCAGATGGTTTTGAACCCGAGTATGCCATTCTCAAACTCGCACTGACGCGCTAAGTAAATGGCAGTCTGCATATCGGGAATTGGACGTCTGTCCAGTTCCCGATGTGGACACTGAAGGAGGATATAATGTTAATGACAGAACAAATCGCTAAATGGGTTTCCAAACGGGGCCCGAAATTGTTATGCGGTTTAATACCCCTTTTCTTTCTTATCCTAGCGGTGTCGCCGGTCAGTTTTGCCGGAGTGGATGCCATGCCACATCTGCGGCTTGGTGCCGGTGCACGCTCAATCGGCTTAGGTGGTGCCTTCACAGCAATCGCTGATGATGCCACCGCGACCGTTTGGAACCCAGCAGGACTCGGCTCCGCAGCGGATTTAAGCCTCAACTTTTCGACACAGCAGCTTGATCTCGATAGAAGCCATAACTTCATCGCATTGACAAAAGCTCTCGGTTCGGCGGGATCCATTGGACTTGCTGTCACGAACGCCGGTGTCAGTGGCATCCAGCAATATGATGCTAATGAACGCTATGGTGGGGAATTCAGCTATAGTGCCAACGCCTATTCTCTCTCTTACGGTATTGGTCTCGGAAACTTCGGTATCGGTCTAACGGGCCGCATGCTGGCAGATAACTTCGGGGCAGAAGGCGTTGAAAGCCAGAGCGGTTTTGGTGGTGTTGATGTCGGAATCATGGGACATGCCCTGCACATAGATGTCGGTGAGGAAAAAGTCCCAACTTTTCACTATGGCCTCGTTGCGAAATACCTCGGTGCGTCCCTTGGTGAAGACACCGTACCGATGGTTATTAACCTCGGCTTAGCCTACAATCTTTATATGGGTAATGTCGTCACATTCGCCGCAGATATTGAGCAAGAACTCGTAAATCTTGACCAAAGTGCCACGAGTTTGAAACTCGGTGCTGAATATACGATTCTCACTTACAAATCAACTGCTCTTGCTATCCGCGGTGGTGTTAGAGCCTCACGTGATGTCCAGAACCTCTTCGGTGGGTTTGGGGTGAACATCGGTGGGCTGCAGATTGATTATGCCATTCAAGACGGTATGGCTGGTGAAATCAACGGAGTCGGATCAACTCACTTTGCTTCCCTCTCTTATAGCTACTAAAGGAGAAAATTGATGAAAATGATAAGAGGCACGCTAAAGTTAGCACTGATTCTGTACATCTGCGCAGCACTCAGTGGCGTTTATGTGTTATCCGCCTCGGCGAGGATCACGCCGCATGAAGGTGATGAGGATACTATGCTCATTACTATTGAAAAAGGCGATACGCTCTGGGATCTCTGCCAAGAGCATCTCACAGACCCACTCCGCTGGCGCGAACTGAGCAAGTACAACGACTTCACGAATCCACATCTCATCTATCCGGGCGAACAGTTACGGATTCCAGTTGCTATGGCAAAAGAGGTCGTTGAAGTTGCTGAGGAGGAGCTTGCTGGATACCAAGAGGAACTGGAACGGCTGAAAGTGGAATTAGCCGAATCCGAAGCGACGCGGGATAAATTGGAAGCAGAAATTGGCGGACTCAACGAGAGTATGGCGGAACTCAAAGGACAACTTAAAGCCCTTGAGGATAGCCTGAAATCTCAAGAGAAGTTGATGGATGCTGTCGGTCAGTCCGGTGAAGCCATCGCTTCGAGCCTCAAAGAAGCCCTTGCAGCCAATAAAGATGCTATCCTTCACGAAATCGCCCACCTTGATGAACATCTTGAAGCGGTCGCTTCAATGCTCGAGGAGCGTGAAATGAACGCTAAAGCGACACACGAACTCATTGAAGCTACCCAAGCCGAAGTGAAGGGAATTTTGACCTATATTGAAGCGAATCAAAAGGCAATCAGTGAAGTCAAGATGATACTCGAAAATGCCAAGGGTGTCCACGAGGAACTTTCCACATCCAAACGTGCTTTGGTGTTCCTGACAACCGTTGCAGCCGGTGTTGGATTGTTTGTTATCGGTAGCATCGGTGGACGTAGCGGCGAATAAATCAAACTAACTCATCACCTTTTAGGCAGGGAAGGTGTCTAAACCACCTCCCTGCTTTTTTTATACGGTTTGCTATCGGGTAAAGGTGCTGCGTATATGTCAGTAAATACCTCTGAATATCCTAGGGGAAACACGCAAGCAAAAACACCCCCCTTCACTCAAACGATCGCACTCTCTGGTGATAGAGCCGGGAGTAAAGGGGCTTTCCAATTCGCCGGGTTCGCTTGGATATATGACACGAAAGTTACTTTTGTCCAAGGTGGCACGCAAAGTCTAAAGACACCGCAAGGCTGGCGGCAGCTCCTACGCCTCATTAGCCTTGCGCGTCGCCTTAAAAAGCCCATTGTTTTGTGGAACCTGCCTATCATCCACATTGCTACAAAGCAGCGGAAAACGTCGTTAGCCAATACGCAGGCGATTCAGAACGTTGAATTGGCACTCCTGAAACTACCTCATCCTATTATTACGGTTTTTGACGAAACTTACGACAGGGCTTATCCACCTTGGGAGCTCATCTGGAGTGATGGTGTTGTATGTATCGGATCTCCGGATATCCAATCTTCTGAATCTGAGAAAGTTAAAATAGCGCGGTGTCCAACAGAAATCGCATCTGCAATTTTGGAACTTCTCTCTCAAGCGGAAGCTGTTCCGACCATAGAATTAATTGAGAATCGGAGTGCTTCTTTGCGGCAGATGTTTGCTGAGGACAGAGCTGAGGTTTCGGCAAAATTACCGTCTCAGTGAGAGGTATGCCAATGTTTGAAGCAAAATTAAAACCCCGTCTTGAGGTTATTCTATCTGCTGTGGCAAATAAAATGGTCGCGCTCGGCATTACGGCGGATATGGTAACCCTCTTTGGATTCCTCGTTAACCTCGTCGCCACCTTTTATCTGGCAACCGGACGGCTTGTTGTGGCGGGAATTCTCATTTTGTTTGGTGGGAGTTTTGATATGATAGATGGAGCAGTTGCCCGAGCTCAAACAAATCTACGTGCATCAGGCGCGCTCTTGGATTCTGTGATTGATCGTTACTCGGAAGGTTTTCTCTTTCTTGGTGCCCTCATCTATTTTTATAATTTAGAAAGTTTGATTGGAATAATTCTCGCCTTTGGTGCTTGGTTCGGTTCAATCTTAGTGAGTTATGTAAGGGCGAGAGCTGAGGGACTGCAGGTTACATGTAAGGTTGGACTCATGCAGCGTCCAGAACGCATTGTCTTGCTCGGTGCTGGCACACTCCTTCAAGGGGTACTATGGCATAGATTTCCCATCGTTCAGACCAATGCCGTGATTCTACTCTGTGTACTTGGGATCCTCACCCTCACAACCCATATTACTGCGCTCCATCGACTCATCTTCTCCTATCAAGAATTGAATCGCTAACTGCCTGTCACACTCAGCCAAACCAGACGGATAGCAAAAGCAATTACGGCGACAATTAGCATCACTTTAATCCATTTGTCCCCTTTTTCGACTGCCCAATGGCTTCCAAGCCATGCGCCACAGGCGTTACCAACTGCCAGTGTTGGTCCTAAGTACCAGTTGACTTTGCCTTGGGAAATAAAAATACCAAGTGCGATCACGGTATAAAAGAAGATAACAAAAACTTTAATCGCATTCGTCCGAACTAAATCCGTACCAGTGAGAAGACGCAAAGCAGTGATAACGAGCAAACCCACACCGGCTTGGATGAATCCTCCGTAGATTCCAATAAAGAAGAAAACGATCATTGCGACAATTTTGGAATCCTTGCCCCCACTTTCAATCCTGTCCTTCAACCGCTCTGTTGGATTAAGTAGTGTTAGAATCAGCATGGTGATCATCACAACTGCGAGAATTAGGTTGAATAGCGCATCTCTAATATCGATGGCGATTAGCGCGCCTATCGCGGCACCGATGACCGCTGGCACGGCGAGTAAGATGCTATACTTAAAATCAGAGACACCTTTACGGCGAAATCCCATAATAGCACTGAAATTTTGGAAGAAAATAGCAACTCTGTTTGTCCCGTTTGCTACTGCGGTGGGGAGTCCAAGAAAAATCAGCATAGGTAGGGCTAACAACGAACCGCCGAAGGCAACCGTGTTTAAGAAACCCGCAGCGATACCTGTACCAAAGAGCAGTACAACGTGAAGAAAGTTAAAATCCACTTTAAGTTTTTATTACCTCCGTTTGTCTTCTGACCGCCATTTTGCAATTCCAATCAAAATGAGGGCAACAAGGTTTCCAACAACAATTCCGCTTCCCAGTCCTACAATACCTAAGAAACCACAAATCTGAATCAGTCCGTTTCCGAATGGACATTCCCAGTTATTCATGAAGATGGCACGGGCGGGAATTAGCATGCCGATGATAAAACCGATGCCGGCAGCCACAGCAGAAATCGTCTGGAATTTTCTAAAACCAGGAAGCTGCGTTTCAAACATTAGGAATTCCTTTATCTGCCTATGCAGTACCGAGGTACCGATCCCGTCCTTGCACTAAAGCCTCTATTTTTCTGTCCACCACGGAGCGTTGGAGCATCCAAAAACCACAGTCTGGATGTACCCAACCAATCCGTCCTCCACCCATTATCTTTTCTGCTTTTTCTATACTGGCTGCTACGTCGTCAGCGGTCTCAATCGGGTTAACTTTTACGTCAATCACCCCGATACCGAGGACGATATCTGACGAAACCGCCTTGAGTGCTTCTAAGTCTGCTTCAGGACGATGTGCCAGTTCCAACACAAGATGGTCGCATCGGAGCATGTTTAGGAAGTCAATGAGAGCCGCCCAGTTCCCTTTCTGGATAACCTGCCCTCCATAATTTCCAAAACAGAAGTGGACTGCCTTCTCTCCGTCAAACGCATCGAGTACAATATTAATCGCCTCAGCAGCGCGGGGTCCGTCTTCTGGGTTGCCTGGTATATTCGCTTCGTCAATTTGAAGGCAGGCGCAATCGAGTTCCCGCACTTGTGCTGCTAATGCCTCTGCCAAAGCAGTGAGCAAGGCATCAAAGTCTCCATAATGTTTATCCAATAGCGTCCGTGCGAGCATATAAGGACTTGTCACTGTAAATTTGATGTCTTTACCAGCGACGCTCACGGCACGTTCACAGTCAGAAACGAGGTTTAGCGTGCCTTCGCCTAATGCGTTCTCGACAACACCAGCAGGTTTTGCTCGAAACGACATCGTTTGCATCTGCCGGAATTCGTGCCATTCCTGCCGTCCCACCTCTGCCCTTATACCTGAAAGTGGACGGATGAAATAGTCGATCATTCCATTGGTGTCTGGGTGGTTGGGATCAAAGCGGTAGAGTTCACCATCTGTTGGTAAGTCGATGCCGCGTTGCCGTTGGATATCGACAACAACGCGTGTTGCATCGAGAAGGCTCTGCTCGGTTGGTATCGAGAGCAGCCACGTCGGTACGGGGTAAGAGCCAACAGTTGTGGTCAAAATTTCTGGTTTTTTAGATATATCTTTCACGGATTTAACTCAATTTTGTACCAATTCAAAGGATTCGAGTTCAAAAACGGTTTCAACTGTGACGTTCCCGCGGGTTTGCGCCTGTGTGAATTTGATGATGCCAACATCTGGAGCGACCCATTTTTTCACGACAGTAATATCGAGTGGAAAATTCTGGTTCTCTATGTCGAATCCCCACCGAAATGATTCCTGAACCTGAAAGACATGTTTAAAAGTCCCAGCAGGTACGGTCACAGTCTCTTCCGAAAGCACTTCAAATTCATCAAGCCCTTCACCAATCGGAAAAAGTTCGGGAACTAATTGTGCCTGAAACTTAGTTTCCCATTTATTACCGGGAATGAGCGGGAATTGATATAGAGGTAGATAGGGTACAAACAGAATTGTATCGCTTGTACCAGATGTTGTGTTCTGCGCATGTTGTAGGATGGCTGCAACTTCGCCTTCTTCGTCAACGCTTGTGCCGAGATAGGAGTAGTTTACTATGTTTTCCAAGCCTTCAGCCTTACTGGATTTCTGAAGGACGAAGCTCTCAATGGTTTCTCCACCTGCTCGTTGAATCTGGATGGTATCCACAATTTCAAATGTAATTTCGTCCCCATTGGGATCTCGGTAGTGCCAGGTGTTCCCAACTGCCAGTGGATAATAATCTCCCGGTCGGGTCCGCCATACTTGGATGTCAAGCGTGCTGGTTGTGATTCGGACGCCGTCGCTGACTGCAACCTCAATCTGGTACTTCCGTTCAGTTTCCGGTGCGTTCCAGACTGCCCCCGAGTCGGTTTCTGTTAATTCACCGTCCGTGGCGGACCAGGTGTATGATAAAACGTCGTTTTCGAGGTCAGTGGCTTTCAAACGGATCTGTACCGCTGCCCCGGGCGCGACTATATCTGATTCGGCTTCAAAGATAAGAATGCTCGGTGCGAGGTTTGTGCTATCCAAGTCACCCTCTCCGCAGCCAATTACAACACCAATAAGCAAAACATAGAGAATCTTCCAAGCGTTAGTTATGTTTTTCACTTTCATCACATTTTCTCCCACATACAACCTTTTCCACACAATACCCATAAATTTCGGTGGCAGGTTCGTTGGGAAGTACCTTTGGTCAAGCAATACGTTTACTTCTTATGCCTCAAGGGGTATACCACGTAAGACTTCTCGGCATTGGGTCTCGCCGTTACCTGTCACGTTGTAGGCAAAAGTGTTCATCAGTCGATCATTTTCCGAGTTATTCGGAGCAGAGCCATGGATAATGAGGGCATTGAAGAATACACCGTCCCCGGGTTCCATTTCTACGGCAACAGCATCTTCGCGTTCTTGATAGTGCCCGGGTAAAAATACACCAAATGTTTGCTGTTTCCGTTCATGCTCCTGTAATCCCCAATTATGGCTTCCAGGCACGAACTGAATACACCCGTTCTCAAGATTTGCCGCGCTTATCGCCAATTGGCAATTAATCATCACCGGCTTATTGTTGTCATTTTTCCAATAGGCGTAATCCTGATGCCACGGGATCGCTGTTCCGTCGCCACCGGCTTTTGGAAGCAATTTACTGTGATACAGTGAAATGTTTTCACCCATCATTGCTTCTAAGATATCCAGTACATCATTAGAACGAAGCAGACGATTGAGTGTCGGACTCACCAACTCACTGTGCATCAACTGCTTAATACGCGGTGGATGATCCTCTGAATCGTAGACTTCCCAAGAGATTCCAATACCCTCTGCTGGTTGCGCCGCCATACGATTGTGGATATCTTCGATCTCGTCACAGATTCGCGCAATATCTTCTGAAGAAACAAGTCCTTTTTTCAGAAAATAGCCGTTTGTTTGGTAAAATTCCAGTTCTTTATTTGTAAGTCCCATCTGATTTTTCCTTAGCCTATTTAGCCT
>VXZL01000151.1 GCA_009845505.1 Candidatus Poribacteria bacterium
CTACATATCCAACCAAATATGGAGGTCAGTTAGGCAATGTCTGAAATCAAATCTGTGCTACTTTGGGAAAACCAACGGCGTTATGTCCGTGAGGCGATCGATGCGGGTACCCTTAAAGGCGCGATTATCCCCACAGGAAGTACGGAACAACACAACGAACACTTAGCGATGTATCATGATACACAAAGCGCAGTGTATGTCTCCAAATTAGCCGCCGAAAAGTTGTTCCCACAAGTTATCGTAACAACCCCTTTAGCGATCGGTGTATCCGAACACTGGATGGATCATAAGGGGACTCTCACACTCCGTCCGGAAGTCTTTGGCGAGGTACTATACGATGTCGCCGATAGCATGCGTCGGCACGGCATTGACAACATCCTGATTGTCAACGGGCATGCAGGCAACTCAGGTCCAGTACATGAGCGATTAGACGGCTATCGGGAAAAACTGGGCATTAATATCGCGTTCCACTCCTATTGGGAAGCATACACCGAAGAACTGGTCAAAGCGCAGATGGAATCGGGAATCTGTCCCGGACACGCAGCGGAGTTTGAGACGGCGTTTGCACTTGCCGCTTTTGTCGAAAATGTTGATTGGAACGGTGTAGATTACGACAGCGCGAAGCTCACCATCTCTAACGAAGGACAAGCGAAAGCCGATCGGGAATATCACCATCAAGCCAAGTTAGCGACTGTTGAGAAAGGACAAGCGATGATTGATGTCGCTGTAGATTGGGTCGCGGAAAAAATGCAAGCAATGCTTTAGTAGCCGTCAGCGGTCAGCAGTCAGGAAAGGTTGCTACGCAACCCTTTCAGCGGTCAGCAGTCAGTAAAGAGACTGTCCTTTAAAGAAAAATCTCTTGGTATTGCTGAAAGTGGAGCGCAGCGGAACGCCTACGCAAGTCGCGTGTGGACTTGCGGGACAATGCTGAAAGCGAAGCGACCTGACGACTGCTCTAATGTCCCTCAATAGCCTTCCGTAACCCGTCACCATTCTCTCGCCACCAACTGTAGAGAATGGAAATATCCGTGCCGATGCAGAAATGTCGGACTCCCATATCAAGATAGCGTTTCGCGTCGTCAGCACTTCCGATCTCAGCCCGCGGTGGCACCCCCATCTTTACAGCCGTTTTAAACACTTTATCGTGTGCGTCCTGAATTTCAGGGGCACCGCGCTGACCGACTTTCCCGATACTCATAGAATAATCTGAACCGCCCCACTGAATCATATCAACGCCTTCAACAGACAGTACCTCTTCCAGATTTTCGACGGTGCCTTTTTTCTCTATCATAATGACATTGACAACATCACGGAGGGCTTGGACGTATTCTGCCCCCCCGCCATAGCCCATATAGGAAAATCGGCGGGTCGCCACACCATAACTGCCGCCATCTTCAGGTGTATCGGCGCGCGTGATGCGAACGCATTCTTTGACATCTTCAACATTCTGACAATCTGCATAAAGGACGCTCTGGAAGCCAGAGCCGATTGCCCGCTGTGCGATGAAGCCGCGCGGCTCTTGATCAACCTTAATCATGGTCGAGATGTTGTGAAGCTCAGCTGCCCGGCACAAGTTATCCAGATCGTGTAAATCAAATGGACCGTACTCCCCTACAAATTCGACATAATCGTACAACCCTGTATGCCCAATCGCCTCAACAATGGAGGGCCAAGTGGTATGGATATGGGTGCCAACAGTGGGTTTATCAGCGTTGAGTAGTTCTCGAAAGGTATTTTTTCTCATCAATTTCCCCTCATCTGTTTGTAGTCGGGCGATTCATCGCCCGTAGTATATCTATATTATCAACAACCTGTACTTTTTGCAAATGCAAAATAGTGTTTGCTTATGAACACAATTTTTGTTAAAATTAAATTGTCTAAATCATTCCCTCTTAATGCGGAAAACGTAACGGCAACTTGCAACTCCGTCTGTCCCACTAAACACCCCTATGAAACGGAGGTAACCCATGGAACACCTTATTACACTACCAACAAATTTTGCTGATTATTTGACAATTGAAAATGCTAACCTCCGATTCACAGAAGCGACTGATGTTGCCGAGCGCGTCACCGGAGCAGGCGTAGAAATTCATCCGAACATGGATCATGCCGCGATTTTCTGTGATCCCCCCCACCTCGTTGCCGACGGTCTGAAACGACTCGGTTATGTCAATGGCTGGGACGCACGGTGTTATCCATCCCCCGTTGACGGTTACGATTACATTAACGTCTCGGCGCAATTACCCGCAGATAGCCCCGCACACAGCGAAGGGTGGTTCGACTACGTCGCCGTTGTGCATCCTGTTGACAAATCAGCACTCCAACACATGCTTAGCCAAGACTATGGGAACCCATTTATCCATCACTTGACATGGGGACTCGTACCACCTGAACGCACGACCGCTGATGACTTTGAATATGCTAATTGTGTTGTGCCGTTTATGGTGGAGAAACGTGAGGTCATCGGCGATGCAATCGGTGACGATCCCGGTACCCTGATTATCGCGTTACCAGAGGATGTCCTCTCGCATCCGAAATTTGAGGAATCTCTACCGTCATGGCTCGGAGACCTTGACGAAGAAGAATATCAGGTTGAATCGATGCAGGGAGGTGGTTTCCTGATCCAATTCTTTGTGTTGACAGGTGGCAGGATTGAGGTTGCTCTGCGCGTTGATACAACACAGACCTTCAACCCGAAAAGCGTTCACAAGATTTCGGAAGATGAAATCAGTGCTGTGCAGGATGAATAGAGCACCATTCTATTTTTCATGAATTCTGATGTTAATAGTGGTATAATATTCATGGAAAGTCTATGGAGGAACCGATAAAATTTATCTCATTCAAGGAATTAATCATGAATTGGGTTTGCCTACACCTGAATTAACAACCCCTTTGGATTATTTTGGAGGGACTGACTAAAATGGGAAGCGAGAAGATTATGGAATGCAGTATAATGGAAGAAGTTCGCGAAATGCGGCGAAAAATCTCCGAAGAATTTGGACATGATCTTGGCCGATTGGTCGCGTATTATCAAGAACTGGAAACCGAAATGCGGAAATCAGGTAAATACAAGTTCGTGGACCCGCCGAGCGAAAAGCCAGGATCCGAAAAAGTAGTTTTTGATTCCCTCGTTTCTGTTCAATTGGATTCTGAAGAATTTGAGGTTATCAAAACACTTGCCAAGTCGCGCGGAATATCTCCGGCCAATCTAATTCGGGAGTGGGTTGTCCAACGTATTGATCAAACTCATGTCAGAAATTAGGTTTTTTAGACATTTCGTTGAAAGGAGAAAGTAAAATGGATACGAAATGGATCCAATCGCATCCATCTATCATGATGGGAAAACCTGTTATTACTGGAACTCGTATCCCTGTTGAGTTGATTTTGGAGAAGTTCGCGGCAGGTGAAACGATCGAGCAATTGCTTGAGGCGTATCCGCGCTTAACAGAGGAAGGTATCCGTGCAGCTTTTCGTTTTGCGGCGCAAGCCCTTCGCGCTGATGTCGTTTATCCTATTTCAGAACAAACGCCATGAATCTCATTGTAGATGAAAACGTTGACAAACTTATTGTAGACACACTTCGACAGGATGGACATAACGTTTTATACGTTGCTGAGTTTGCACCAAGTATTGACGATGAAACTGTATTAGCACAAGCCAACCAAAATGAGGCGTTACTGATTACAGAAGATAAAGACTTCGGTGAGATTGTCTTCCGTCAGGGACGTATCCATGCAGGGGTCGTTCTCATTCGCCTTGATGGTTTATCCAAGCATGCAAAAGCGAGAAGCATTTCAACCATTTTTGCGAATCAAGGCACCCAATTGCTGGAGGCTTTCAGTGTTATCTCTCCTGGGCGGGTTAGGATTCGTCGATCACAGTAATCAAATCAAACCCAGAGGTATTCGCGCCATTAGAATGAGGATGAAATGCGGATTACCTCGTTACAGATGCACTGTGGGATATACGCATGTCCCATCAGATTATTATAGTAGATTCCAAAAATAAGTTTACACTACAAGCCAAAACCCGTGCTTCGCTGCTCAGAGAGGGCATAGACCTACGTTCAGGAATGCCGAATTACTATTATACACAAGTCGATGCGCTAAAGAGTCAGTTGCTGATAGCAGCGATGCAGGATGCGCGGGAACGTGCCAAAACGTTAGCTGAAGGGAGCGGCGTGAACTCGGGCCGCTCCGTGCGGCGCGTCAGGGCGTTTTCAGCGTGCGCGCTGGAGATGCAAGTGGTATTTCCGAACAGAGTACGGATAATCTTTCCGCCGTATCTAAGAAGGTTACGGCTTTGGTAAGAGTAGATTACGCGACGAAATACATGAAGCAAGAGACCGCATCGGTCATTTTATGAATCTCTGTCGTTTTATGAGCGTTGACGAAAAAGAGCCTCTCATGTCAAGAAACCCAAAAATCAGAGGCGTTCTCGCTTTTACGCTCGTGTTTACCCGCACAGTCGTTGGACTTCTGATTTCCAGACGAACGCCACCAGCGACGGTGAAAATCTACAAGACGACAACATCGGCACTCAAATGGAGGGTAGGATGCTTTTTATGATTTTTCTCTGCTTTCTCATGGTCTGTGTTGTTTCCGAGAGTGAAGCCTATCAAGTGAAAGTTGTTTATTTTCAACCTGCCGACAGCGAAAATAGATCGGATCTGTTGGACTTTGACGAGCTGATGAAGTCTATTCAAGAGACATACCGCTCTGAAATAGAACGTCATGGATTTGGCCCGAAAACGTTTAAATTGGAACTGGATCGAACAGGTAAAGTTGTTGTTCATCATATAAAGGGCCGACACAATAAAGCGCGTTATGCAACGGAATCGGTGTTGGACCTCTTAATCCCTGAATTAGAGCGTAAGGGGTTTGAGGATAAGCAAACGATCTATGCTGTTGTGCTCGCGGGGGTGGAACTGATGCGCGGTGGGGCAACGGGTCTTGCAGTGCCAAGACCTTTTGCGGGATTTCACGGGAATGGGCATCCAGAGTATTCGGGGTATGCGATGAGTGTTGAGTTGCGGAGAAACCGGGTAGAAAATATTTTGCGGCATGAATTAGGACATACTTTTGGATTGTCACATCTGCTTTTTGAACGAGGCGTGCGTTATACCCCTGGTGCTTACATAATGAATAATAGCGGCAACGGGGATGATCTTGTTGCGGCAGAGGCACGCTGGTTATCAAAACTCCGTCATTTCAATGTGGGTGCAGGGTTTCGGAATAATTTTGCACCGCGACTCACGACATTCCGTGGCGCGAAACGTCTGGAAAATAACAACATCGAATTTCGCGCATCTGTGAGAGACCCTGATAACGATGGCGTTGCATCTGTCTATGCTGAAGTGGGTTCGTGGGTTATTGGTTGGCAGTTTTTTGATGGGGATTCCCATATTGAAGATGTTGTTTTTACAGATATTCCTGAAGATGTTTTAAGAGGCAAGCGTATTGGATATTATTTCATGGATGTTCACGGTAATTGGATGTATGATTTCCCAAATAAATCTTTTACACTTCCTCCTAAACACAAAGAGAACATATTGCACGATGAGAATCAAAAGATAGATGCGGATGTCAACGCTGTCTCAGATTTGGTGGCATACTACCCCTTTGACAGGAACTCAAAAGATGCCTCTGGAAATGGCAACCACGGTGAAATAATAGGCACAACCCACTATGTTGAAGGCAAATTTGGAGATGCGATAGCACTCAATAACGGGGCCTATGTCAAAATGGATGCCTCCGACTCACTCCACGGTGACCTTTTCAAAGCGGACCCATTCGCACTTTCGCTTTGGGTTTATCCTAAAATTGAAACTGGTTACGGGCACGTTTGGCGGAGTTTATCGATGCAAGACGCTGGTAATACCTTATTCATTATTGAAGATGCAGGCATTATCTCTTGGCGTGGACGAATCAATGGCGAATGGTCATGGGGCGATCTTTGTGAGACCGAGCCCGGTCTCTTTAAAGCCGATACTTGGATCCATGTAGCCGTCACAAACGATGGTGATAAACTTAGGATCTATCTTGATGGTGAGATGGTCGCTGAGACAGATTTTCAAGAAACGGATGGCGGGAATGCTTTTTACTTTATTGGTAGTCGGTTCACTTCTGGGGAAAACTTTGTCGGTTCAATAGATGATTACGCTATCTTCTCCAGAGCATTAAACGAAGATGAAATCAATTCCATAATGGAAACAAGCGTTGCAACGTTCTTACAAACGACACAATCAGCAGCTATCGCAGATTCAGGAACCACTAAGGATGGCACTGTAGAAAAAAATAACACTGATAACGATATAGGAGATCGATCAGATATAATGAGTCTTTTGCCTATGCGTGTGCCGTCTCCCAATATTGGTCAACGGCTCAAGTTGTCCCTAAAAATTACTAACGGCGAAAATGTCGCAGGTTACCAAGCAACTGTGCAGTTCGACGACACGGCGCTCCGTTATGTCGAAAGTCTTAACAGTGATTATCTGCCTGATGGCGCATTCTTTGTCCCTCCGATTTTGGAAGGGAATCTTGTGAAACTCAACGCCGTATCTCTGGCAGGCGAAAGCAACGGTGACGGCACCCTCGCTACGCTCACCTTTGAAGTCATCGCAGTGCAGGCATCTACTTTGACAGTATCTGATGTCCTTCTCACCAACAGCACAGGCGAAACATTCGCGCCTCAGATTGAAAACGCTGAAATAACCGAACCCACTAAACTCAAAGCAGATGTCAACAGTGATGGCACCGTTAACATTGCGGATTTGGTATTGGTTGCTTCAAACCTTGGCAAGACAGGACAGAATGCTGCAGATGTGAACGGTGATGGACAGGTCAATATTGCGGATCTCGTCTTGGTCGCTGGAGCATTGGGGACAAGTGCCTCCGCCCCTTCTCTACATCTGCAAGCTTTAGAAATGCTCACTGCTACAGAGGTCAAACAGTGGTTATCCGCCGCGCAGCGATTGAATCTCACGGATATGCATTCACAACGCGGTATCCTATTTTTACAACAACTCCTCGTAGCGTTGATACCTAAAAAGACTGCCCTTTTGCCAAACTTTCCCAATCCGTTCAATCCTGAAACGTGGATACCCTATCAACTCTCAGTCCCCGCAGATGTTTCCGTAACGATCTATGCGGTGGACGGCACACGTGTTCGGAATTTAGCGTTAGGACACAAGCCTATGGGTATCTATCAAGACAAAAGGCGTGCGGCATATTGGGATGGTAAAAATGAAATTGGCGAACACGTCAGTAGCGGAATTTACTTTTATACGCTTACCGCAAAAGATTTTTCCGCTACTCGCAAAATGCTGATCGTAAAATAGTATCAAATGACCAGAGGATGGCTGGTGCGGTTTAGCAAATGATGAGAGAATATAAGTTAGATTCCCATTAGATTTTTCCGAAATTGTATCATCCATGGGGAGATCCCATCGCAGAAGGTGTCTAAAAAATGTTACTTGTTCAGGGGACTCTCGCGAAACTTCAGTTTTTATTTTTTCTATTTCTGTGTATCTTGATTTGTGGGTGTGAGACGAAAGAACTTCCACACGCTGACACCCCTGTAGGGGATTCAGAGGTTTCATTGGACGAAAAGAACCGTCTCGATCAGATCATCAAGCTGACTACGACTCTGAACGCCAAGATAGACATGCTTCGGGAAAGATCGGAAAAACATGATACGCAACTCAAGATGTGTCGGCAGGAGATACAACGCCTTCGCGAACACCTTGCCAGACAGACGGGTGAAGGCAGAAAAGATTTGAAGGCACGTATCCAGATACTCAAAGATCTTGCCAATCAAGAAAAGAAAGCAAAAAAAAAAGTACGCCTCATGATTCAGGTCCATACCGACCGATCTAAAGCGTTGGCTGCCGATTTTGATGCCCTTTTTAAGGAGACTGCAGAGTGAAAAATCAATGCTATTCAGGGGACGGTATAGGGTAGGACGCGGATATATTGTACTGCCACCGGAAATTTAGACCACTCTCTCATATAAGATCGTGCTACAATGATAATCTGTATTTGAAAGGAGCATTCCGATGGTGAAACGAAGAAAACTCACGCCTAAGTTTAAAGCAGCAGTTGTGCTTGAGGCACTTCGCGGTGAAAGCTCCCAAGCGGAACTGTGTCGGCATCATAACCTCAGCGAAACCCAAGTCTCAACGTGGAAACGCCAACTTCTTGAAAATGCTGAAACCTTCTTTGAATCGGAAGATAGGTTTCCATCAAGGGAGTCAGCGGAGCGAATCGCTCAACTTGAGCAACTCGTTGGACGGTTGACGCTGGTACTGGAAATCCAAAAAAAAAGCACTGACTTTCTTGGATTGACACCTTCTCAACAACCTTGTCTCATTGAGAGAACACACTCGCAACCTCCCACTACATACCCATGACCACTATTGGTACGACTTTTGGTTTGAGGGTTAAATGCAAATCTATTCGAGCCCTGAATTCTTTGACAATTATCATACGAGTTTCCCTGCTATCGCGTCGTACACGATGAAGGGCATGAGTCCTCGGAGGTACTCTCAGAATCGTAACTGGAGCATTCACGTGCCCGAAAATAAAAAATTGGACATACCAGATCAGAGTCTATTGTTTTAATGCTTTGAAAGGAGGTTCTAACAAATGGCATACAGCAATTTTACATTAGAATCAGTTCGGAAGACATTTCAACTGGAAACTGATGAAGCCGCAGATATTTCTTCAAAAATAGAGCCTGTGACACCCAGTGAGTACCTCACCACCACCTTGGCACGCAACGTGCCCTTAGCACTTGCTATCGGCACAGAAAAGGCAAAGTCAGAAATGATCGTCACCAATGTACTACTCGAACTCCGCGAGCATTTCACGCAGCGGATTAGTCTCTTTTCAGGCATTGACTTCAGCGTTGATGCAGAAAAGGGTTTGACAGGGGTCTGCGATTTCTTGATAAGTCTTTCACCTACGCAATTTCATTTAGAGGCCCCTATTATCGTCCTCGTTGAGGCAAAGAGAGACGAACCGACGACTGGTTTCGGTCAATGTGTTGCGGAGATGCTTGCAGCGCAACATTTCAATGCTGAAAGAGGAAATGACCTTCCCTGTATTTATGGAACTGCCACTACGGGCACAATGTGGCACTTTCTCAAATTGGAAGCACAGCAGCTCCAGATTGATAGCGCAGTCTATTCCATTGGACAGTGTGATAAGATTCTCGGGATCCTCGCAAGTATGGTAGAGCAGAACGCGTAAGAAGTATGGAGGTTTTAGAAATGGCGTATAGCAATTGGACCTTAGAAGAAGTGCTAACAACGTTTCAATTGGAAGCGACTGAATCTATAGACATCTTTGCCAACACAGAACCTATGGAACCCAGTGCCGAACTCGTGGTAGAGTTAGAAAAAAAGGTCCCGGTAGCCGCAGCTGTAAATACAGAGAAAGCACGGTCAGAACTGATTGTCGCCAATATTCTCATTGAACTCCGTGAGAAATTCGAGCGTCGCATCAGCCTCTTTTCTGGCATCGATTTTAATGTTGATGCTGAAAATGGATTGACGGGGGTCTGCGACTTCTTAATCAGTTTATCGCCGATGCAATCTTTTTTACGGGCACCCGTTATTGTCCTTGTTGAGGCAAAGAAAGAAGACCCAGCACCTGGGTTAGGGCAGTGTGTTGCTGAGATGATCGCAGCACAACGTTTTAACGCTGAGAAAGGGAATGACCTTTCCCATGTTTATGGTGCCGCCACAACAGGGACAGAGTGGAAATTTCTCAAATTAAAAGGCAACCGTCTGTCTATTGATATAACAGTCTACCAAATCGCGCAGTGCGACAAAATCCTCGGTATCCTCGCAAGTATGGTAGAGCAGAACGCGTAAGAAAGTGTGGAGGTTCTAACAAATGGCTTACAGCAATTTTACATTAGAGACAGTGCGAAAAGAATTTCAGTTAGAAACAACTCAGGCCATAGGTATCTTTTCCAAGATAGAACCAATAAGTCCGAGTGAACTTCTCACAACAGTCTTGGCAAAAAAGGTACCAGTAGCCGCCGCAATAGGCACAGAAAAAGCACGCTCAGAACTGATTGTCGCCGATGTCTTGTTTGAACTCCTTGAGCGTTTTAGGGAACATATCAGTCTCTTTTCCGGTATTGAATTCAATGTTGATACCGAAGCAGGGTTGACCGGTGTATGTGATTTCCTAATCAGTAGATCGCCAGACCAGCTGTCTTTAGAGGCACCTGTCATTATCCTTGTTGAAGCAAAGAAGGAAGACTTGACAGCAGGCCTCGGGCAGTGCATTGCTGAAATGATCGCCGCACAACGCTTTAATGCTGAAAAAGGAAATGATATCCCTTGTGTTTATGGCGCCACCACTTCGGGAACAGATTGGCGATTTCTCAAATTGGAAGGACAGAAACTGCACATTGATATAACAGTCTACCAAATCGCGCAGTGCGACAAAATCCTCGGCATCCTCGCAAGTATGGTGGAACAAAAAGCGTAACGAAGGATAGGAAGTGTCTCAATGGCATATAGCAACTTTACCTTAAGCGAAGTAAAGAAGGCGTTTCAGATAGTAGAAACAGTTGAATCGGTAAACCTCTTTGCCCACGTAGAGCCAAAAACGCCAAGTTCGGTACTCACAGCCGTATTGGAACGAAATATGCAGGTAGCTCTCGCCGTCAACACGGAAAAGGCGAAATCCGAACTGATTATCGCTAATGTACTCATAGAACTTCGCGAGCAATTTGATAGACAGATCGGCGTTTTTTCCGGGATTGACTTTAACGTTGATGCCGAAAACGGATTGACAGGGGTCTGCGATTTTTTAATAAGTTTGTCTCCGGCACGGTTCGTTTTAGAGACACCTATCATCATTCTTGTTGAGGCAAAGAAGGATGACCTGACAGTAGGACTCGGTCAGTGCGTTGCCGAGATGATCGCCGCACAACGCTTTAACGAGGAAAATGGAAATGATATACCTTGTATCTACGGGGCGACCACTTCTGGAACAGAATGGCTCTTTCTCAAATTGGAAAGGCAAACTCTTTATATTGATACCGAATTCTACTCAATTCACGAGTGCGACAAAATCCTCGGCATCCTCGCAAGTATGGTAGAGCAGAAGGCATAGTATTTCTGGGATAGTATAATCTGACAAGCATACAAAAAATTTTGCAATTAAAATATAAATATGGTATAATATTAAGAACTGGAGCGTCGTTATCAAGGAACCCTTTTTAATCCAATCCAGAGAGGTTGAAAAAAGGATGCATGATTATATTTTGAATCGAAATTGTAAATCGGAATCGACTGGGATGTTGCCTTTCTCGTCACATTAGACGGGAGAGGTTTTTTATTTGTTAAAATAACGCTATAAACCGACACAGGAAAAGAAATAGAAATGCGCGAAAAAGCACAAGTCATGAACGCTGAAGAAATGCGTCGTGCCTTGCTCAGAATCGCTCACGAGATTTTAGAGCAGAATCATAAGCACATTGGAGATCTTGTACTCGTTGGTGTTAAAAGTCGAGGCGATATTATTGCCCACCGCATTGCCGCAAATTTGGAGTACATCGAAAATATTGAAGTGGATGTTGGCGCTATCGATGTCACACTCTATCGCGATGACCTCAATCTCTATGAAACCCAAATCCAAGTTAATAGCACTGAACTGCCATTTGACGTTACAGGCAAGCGGGTTATCTTGGTAGATGAGGTGCTCTATACAGGACGCACGGTTCGTGCCGCAATGGATGCCCTGATGGATTTTGGCAGACCTGCAGCAATCCAACTGGCAACCCTGATTGATAGAGGGCATCGTGAATTGCCGATTGCTGCTGACTACGTTGGCAAAAATGTTCCCACCTCCCAAAAAGAATTCATTCGGGTGCAGCTTGCCGAAGAGCATGGCACAGACGCAGCGACAATATACGAAAAAGAGGATGAATGAGCGACGCATTTATTACTAATGGGCATATCATTGATCCAACGAATAATATTGATGAAGTTGGTGATCTGCTTATCACTGATGGCAGAATCGTTCGAGTCGATGGTAAGGAAAAGATTTCCAAACCTACGACTACGGATGTTTACGACGCAACGGGTTTAATTGTTGCACCCGGCTTGATTGATATGCATGTCCATCTCCGTGAACCCGGATTTGAACATAAAGAGACGATCGCTACCGGGACAGCAGCTGCAGCAGCAGGTGGATTCACGTCAGTTGCTTGTATGGCGAATACATCACCGGTGATAGACACACCTAAAAAGATTGAGCAGATTTACGACATCGCAGAAGAAACCGCAGCAACCAACGTATTTCCTTTCGGTAGTATTACCAAGGACCTCGCCGGTAATGAACTCACTGATATGCGTGGGATGCGTTCCGCCGGTGCAGTTGGTTTCAGCGACGACGGCGTTACCGTTATGAATGCTGCACTTATGCGCGATGCACTCGCCTTGAGCGCAGAACTCGGTTTCCCAATTATGGTTCACTGTGAAGATCACAATCTCAATGCAGGCGCCGTCATGAATCTCGGAGAGACTTCCCGAAAGTTAGGTCTCACCGGCAGCCCAAATGCCGCGGAGGACATCATCGTAGCACGTGACATCATGTTAGCAGAGATGACAGGTGGACATCTCCACGTGCTTCATGTGAGCACAGCCGGTGCCGTCGAGTTAGTCCGCCAAGGCAAAGACCGTGGCGTTCATCTGACCGCCGAGGCCTGTCCACACCACTGGATCCTCACCGATGCAGAGGTGGAGAAACAGGGAACGAATGCAAGGATGCATCCACCCCTACGTACACAGACCGATATTGACGCAGTCCTCGAAGGTTTAGGGGACGGAACAATTGACGCAATCGCGACCGACCACGCGCCGCACGCGCCTTCGGAAAAAGCAGAAGGTATGCTCAATGCGCCTAACGGAATTATCGGCTTGGAAACGTCTCTACCCCTTGTGTTTACATATCTCGTCGAGCCAGGACATCTTACGTTGATGGAGGCAATTGCGAAAATAACCTCAACCCCGGCAAATATCCTCGGCATCGACCGCGGGACACTGTCCCCTGGCGCAGTCGGAGATGTCACCATCATCGATGTTGATTCGGTTAATCGGGTTGACGTAACAAAATCTCGTTCAAAAAGTCAAAACACACCTTTCGATGGATGGGAACTTAAAGGCTGGCAGGCGATGACACTCCGGGCAGGCAGCAGAATAGGAGTGTAACCCAAGTGATAATAAAAAAGCGTGTAGCCTGCAACAACGGCGCAGGCGGATATACGGAGAGGTTGTTCCTCACGCAACCCGCCTGAACGAACCGCAAGGAAAAGTAGAAAAATGAAAGCAATTTTGGCATTAGCCGATGGAATAGTTTTTGAGGGCGAACAGTTTGGCGCGACGGGTGAAACCACTGGCGAGGTCGTCTTTAATACCAGTATGACGGGTTATCAGGAAGTTTTGACCGATCCTTCTTACAAAGGGCAAATCGTCACAATGACATACCCGTTGATTGGCAATTACGGATGCAACGAAGCAGATGTTGAATCCATCGGCCCACAAGTAGAGGGATTTGTCGTTCGCGAATACAGTGCTTACCACAGCAATTGGCGTTCAAAATGGAGTTTAGATACCTACCTTGCCGAACACGATATCATTGGTATTCAAGGGATAGACACCCGGGCACTCACCCGTCGTCTCCGGGTACACGGGGTCATGAACGGCTGCCTTTCCACAGAAGATATGAACCCTGAGTCTCTGGTCTCGAAAGCCAAAGCGTGGCACGGTTTAGTCGGTTGGGACTTGGTGCAACGCGTGACATGCCCGAATCCCTACGCATGGCAGCATCAAGCGAATAACAACGTCGATCCAAAATACCGGGTTGTAGCTCTCGATTTCGGTATTAAATATAATATCTTGCGTCAACTGACAGAACACGGATGCGAAGTCCAAGTTGTGCCCGCAAAGACAACCGCTGAAGAGATTCTCGCCGCGGCACCAGATGGCGTGTTCTTATCAAACGGTCCGGGTGATCCAATGCCAGTCGACTATGCGATTGAGACAATACAAGGGTTGATGGGCAAAAAACCGCTGTTCGGCATCTGTTTGGGGCATCAACTTTTAGGGCTTGCCCTCGGCGGAAAAACGTTCAAACTAAAGTTTGGACATCGCGGCGCAAATCAACCCGTTAAGCATCTTGAGACCGATCGGGTTGAAATTACTTCACAAAACCACGGATTCTGCGTTGACATCGACTCACTGCCAAACAGCGTTGACATTACACATATTAACCTAAATGACGACACACTGGAAGGGATACAACATCGGGAGTATCCCATATTTTCTG
>VXZL01000380.1 GCA_009845505.1 Candidatus Poribacteria bacterium
TTCCTATAGAACTGCCTGCCGCAGTCCCGCGCCTTGAGATTGATCGCACTGCGACGCTGCGTATTAAATTCCAAGGGGCTTCCCGCAGAGGTGCAGCCCTCCACCAAGCCCGAATCGCTTTCAATGGGCTTCAACTTGGTAGGATTGAGGAGTGGAAACGCCAAGCTGCGCCTATTGCAACCCGCAGCATTCCGCAATTACGCATCCACCATAACCAAGTCAATTATATGCGCATTGAGGCACTTGATACCAACAGAACCCCCGCAGGTTCCTACGATTTCTATCTCGATTGGTATGAACTTGATTATTGGCGAAACTTTCGGGCGGATGCCAACCGTCTTGAATTTAATACAAATACCGAACCTCGTAACCGCGGCAAGGTCCAATACCGGGTTGAGAACATTTTTGATGAAACAATTGATGTGTATCAACTTGATGAAAAAGGTATTGCGAGTAAACTCATCAACGGTGAAATTTCGCGAAGAGGTGCGACTTATCAAATGCTCTTTGAAGATACCGTCAATCTGCATACGCGCTATTTTGTCATAGGGCGTTCTGCCTATCGGAGTATCAACGCACTCATACCGACACCACCAACCTTGCTGAGGAATCCGTCCAATCAAGTCGACTATGTCGTCATAACGCATCCAACCTTTACGGAGAGCATCCAGCCGCTCGTTGAATTCCGGCGCTCGCAAGGCTTAACAACGATGGTGGTTGATATCGGCGACATCTACGATGAATTTAGTGATGGACTCTTCAACCCACTGGCTATCCAAAAATTCCTCCGATATGCCTATGATAATTGGCAACAACCCGTCCCAACTTATGTTGTTCTTGTAGGGGATGCCCATTACGATTACAAGCGTGCTACTGTTGAACTCTACCGTCGAGATCCGTCATTCCGGGGGACCTATAATCTCTATCCAATCTTCGTACCAACATTCCACGGTTGGGCACCTGAAAGCGGTGAAACTGCCATGGACCAGCGTTTCGTCAATGTGAGTGGCGAAGATCCGCTACCCGATATGCTTATAGGGCGACTCTCCGTTCAAACCACTGAAGACCTCGCGACTATGGTTGAGAAAATCATCAATTATGAAAAGAATTTGAGAACGGGATTATGGCAAGGCACATTAATTCAGGTTGCTGATGATAACACAGACAACCCTGGCGACGGACTCTTTGAGGTGTCGCGGGATGAACTGGTAGCAGATGTTATACCCGTGGGCTACAACACACGCCAAATCTATCTCCGAAAAATTAAAAGTCCCGAGCGCACACGCCTCCAGATACGATCTGCCATCAATCAGGGCGCGATCGCAATTGAGTATACAGGACACGGTGGCATTCAGACGTGGGCGGATGAATCTATTTTTCGACTTGAAGATGTCGTCGGATTGCGGAACCGATACCTACCCTTTGTTATAACGACAACCTGTCTCAATGGGCAGTTCGATAAACCGCAACAAGTTGGGAATTTCTGCCTCAGTGAGCAATTCCTATTGGGTGAATACGGTGCTATTGCTACACTCTCGGCGACGCGGTTAACTTATGGCACAGCAAACGCTGAGTTTGACATCGATCTCTTTGAGTCCTTATTCGGGGTCGGGCGCGCTGGGCATCTGGATACCGGGTTTCAGCCCTCGCGAACTGCACCGACGGTGGGGCATATTGTTGCCAATGCTAAAATTAGTTTTCTCTCCCGCATTCGGAACACGCAGTGGATTCCCGGCACGGAACAATACACGCTCTTTGGGGATCCAGCATCTCGTCTCGCACTCCCTGAACTTGATATAAAGGTCGAGTTAGAACGCATTGCGCTCAACGATGGTCACCAGATAGTCATCAAAGCGAACGAAGTAGGGACAATTGAAAGGGCTGGTATTGGTGGAACAGGCGATACAACTTTCACACGCGCCTCCGATTTTAGCACAGAATCACTTTCTGCTTTTGCCGTTTTCGCAAATAATTTTGA
Organism: Candidatus Poribacteria bacterium; assembly: GCA_009845505.1. Taxonomy (GTDB): domain Bacteria; phylum Poribacteria; class WGA-4E; order WGA-4E; family WGA-3G; genus WGA-3G. The sequence goes on from VXZL01000380.1 coordinate 1,979, forward strand.
CGATGACCCTGGAAATGAGTTAACGCGGCGGATGGGTGGCAGAGTTTGGCAAGGTGAGTATGGAACGATTCGTATTGATGTGCCTAACAACGCCCTGCCGGGTGGTGGTGTGGCACGGATCTTCGCTTTTGATGATACGCGCGCCGCTGTTGGAGGTACTCGCTTCTGGGTTGATACACCCGTTGTCCACGACATCCGAGAAACGCTTGATATTAAAGTTACTGACACTCTTAATATTAGTGTCCTCGTTGTTGATGATGGCGGACCGGGGGGTATACGGAGCATTGAGGTCTTATGGGATGATACTGCTACCTTCAAAGACGAAACGATTCCTATGGTTAAAGCACCTGTACCCCTCGGTGATGTGCCCGTGGGTGGGCAGTGGTATGAACTCCAAACACCTATTCCACTTCCACAAGGTGGACGACAGATCCGCTACCGAATCCTTGTTACGGATAGGAGTGGAAACAATATTGCCATTCCATCAAAGATAGAGCGCAACGTCGTTAAGGTACCTGAAGGTCCCAATATCGCAATCGGTACGGACGAAACGAACAAAGCACCGATTCGATATGAGTTTGCTGAAGAGAAAGATGCCTACCAACTCGTTGCGGAAATTGTTAACATCGGTGGACGACCTGTACGCGCAGATATTGAAGTCGTGTTTGCTGAAGGAAATCCGGATGTAGAGGGTGATAGTATTATTGATGAAGATGCTAATATTTTGGGTCGCCTAATTATCAAACTTACTGATTGGACAGATGGCACCCATGTTTTGCAGCATGTGACTGCAACCTTAGATCTTGACAAGCCCCTCCTGACGGGCGTACATAAAATCTATGTTCTTGCAGATCCAGATGATCCCGCAGTTGAGGATGAAATCCGCGGCAGCGTTCAAGAATCGCGCCAGTTTGATAACAAACAACACGTCTCGTTTATCGTCAATGAGTTTAGTTATAAACCTCAAGAAGCGTTGACGGCGTTTAGTTTGGATCGGGTATTTGACATCCATTTCCCCGCGAATGCCCTCGACATCGACGAACAAAGTAAGGCAGGTATCCCACTTTCTGTTTCTTCACAGGCACCCGTTGCGCCAACCCAACCTGACCTCCAATTCGCACCCATTCCTCGCGTCGCAGCACTCCGCCGCGGTCTCATCCGGCAGGGAACAGAAGTCGCGCAATACTATGAACCCAGTTTCCGCGCAGGGATAACAGAACTCGCTAAATCTGCTGAGGTTAAACTTCGTTTCGATGTGAGTGCTTTGGAAGATATTGTGCGAGAGGAGACTGCCCTCCGAGATGACACTCCTGCGTTTAAAGCCGCATTAGCCGAAACTGCGGATCAGTTGGCGATTTATGCGTGGCAAGCGGATTTTTCGGCGTGGCGACGCTTACCCTCCGAAATCCGTTACGTCTCTGAAGGGGAATTTTTGCTTGAAGACTATGTCACACCAACGCAGATGGAGAACGCAAGTGAGCAGAAATTAGAGGATTCCGCTATCACCGTCAATCCAAATCTTACACCTGCTGGGACGTGGGTGCTGGTCTTTCTGGATTCTTATGAATACGAGGTGTTTCTCCAACGGAAGGGAGAAACGACTGTCCAGAAACTCGATCAATCTGGTCAATTGGACAATCCGTTCAGAGAGGAAGGCTTCGGTTTAGAATTGCGGATCCCGAGGCAAGAGAGCACGCCACTTGGAATTAATTACACCTTTGAATTTGCTGATGTTCTTGCTTTTAAAACTGATTATAATCCGAGAGGTGATGTCGTTCTCACTCGCACGTGGAATACCAACACCGGGAACGGCAATGCGACAGTGGACGGCAGACGCGGACCCAGAGGCGAATTCATAATTGGGGATTGGTTCATCTTTTTTACTGAATCTGAACGCTACGAACTTCGTAATGCCTCCGGCGAACCGTCCTATTATCCGAATGGTGTCAAGATTCGAGGTAAAGTGAACGAACCGATTTATCTTGGGCATCTCGGATTAGAACTCCTTGTGACTGCCAGTTCCGAAAGTTTCGCATTTGGCGATAAGATTAAGTTTAGCAGTGCTCAAGTCGGAACGATTACAGCGGAGGTCAGCGAACTGACACAGTTTAGTCTCATGCGCAGCACCGATACCGAACCACCTGCCTTCAGTCTATGGTTGGATGGTATCCAGCCGCAAACCGGTAGTGTGATTCCGCCGCGGCCTATCATTTCTATTGTACTCGAAGATGCTAACGGCATTGATATGGACTTCTTTGCTTTTGAGGGAAGAAAGGACGGTGCTCCCTTTACACCTATCACCGACTATGAGATCCGAATACAGGGAAGGGCGCAAACTGTGCCAATTGATTATCAACCAATTCTCTTCCCGGGTGAGCATACTTTTAACATCAGCGCACAAGATTTCAATGGAAACGCCATCGGTGGGGACGAAAAAGTCATCAGTTACAGATTTTTTGTAACCGAGGCTCCTGATCTGACACCGCCTACTATTGATATCCAAATCACTGCACTCGGTACAGGTTCAACGCGCGAACCAATTGACGAACCTTTGATAGATGGTGCTGTGCTTACAGAACAACCCCGCTTTAAAATTACACTCACTGATGATAGTGCGCTTGACGAGACCTCTTTTAATCTCGGTTTTGGAAGTCTGTATGAGACACTTGACCCGTTAGATGCAAGTGATTATACTGAAACCTTCGATCCTGATGCACCAGCGGATGCCGCTATCACTTATGCCCCGGATCTCGCTAACGGTGAGTATCAGTTCCATATTACCGCTGCAGATACCAGTGAGAACACAGCAGAATTTGTTACGACCTTTGTCTTGAATGAGGAAGTCACACTCAGTGAGGTTTTCAACGTTCCGAATCCGACAGTTGATGGAAAGACCTTTTTTACATATCACCTCGCACAAGCACCCGACACTGTTACCATCAAGATTTACAGCGTCAGCGGCAGACTCCTTCGTACACTTACCGATGCAAGTGCCAATCGTGGTGTCAACGAAACCTATTGGGATGGTAGGGATGAAACAGGGGTGCGGTGTGCCAATGGTGTATACTTCTATCGTGTTATTGCCCACACGGAAAATGGAAAAATCGAGCAGATCGGGAAGTTAGCCATTTTGCGTTGAATGGTTATTAGTTGTTAGTTGTTGGTTAAAGAGGTTTCTGATTAGCAGAAAACCTCTTTGCTGACCGTTTCCGATTGCTGGCTGCCACTAACGCAACGGCGAATAATCCGTGGGTTCAATAATCTTGGAACTCGCCACGTTTACCAAGGGTCCACCAACTTCCGTCAAGCGTTTCGCATTTTGCCACTCTGGATCAGCGATAAACGCGTCCCACGCTCTCTGATAGTGTCCTAAATCCTCAAAAGCGAGCATATAGATGAGTTCGGTTGTCGTCGCCTCACCAATAGCCGTCTCCCAAAATCCGATAACCTTCATACCGTGCTTTTCAAACAGTGGAATCGTAATGTTTGCGAACCGGTCATTCAGATTTTTCATCTTTCCCGGCACAACCTGATAGGTGCGCAATTCATAAATCATCTTTTTAATTTTCCTTGCGATTCGTTCAGACGGGTTTTACGAAGAACATCCATCTCCGTATATCCAGCCTGGCCCGTTAGTTGAGCTTACGCGCTTTTCTAAAGAATTGAAGTTGCTCTCTTTAATTTTTTCTTGGACGGCGTCCCCGTATCTCTGTCCAATCTATTGGTTAAAGTATCCCATATTTATCATAGACTTCCCGAAGGGTCGCGCCAGCACGGAGTTCATCACGTGTGCGGTTTTCACCACTCACCTTTGCCAAGGCAGCCTCAATTACCTCGACTTCCACCGCTTGTGGAATGACAACGACCCCGTCTATATCGCCGAACACAATATCACCGGGATTAACTGTGACACCGCCGCATTCGATTGGAACGTTATACGCAACCACATCGCCACGTCCATAAGAATCTACGGGAGATAGACCCGTCATAAACACCGGAAACTGCATCTCTGTAATCTGTCGGGCATCTCGGATGAAGCCTTCAATAATGGCACCCCGTGCCCCGCGCGCCCGTGCTGCTGTTGAAAGCAGTTCTCCCCAAATGCAGTTACGGGTGCTCTGATTTGTAGAACAGACGAAGATGTCGTTCTGTTTGAGGCTATCCACTGCCGCAATTTCCTGCTGATACGGTTCAGCTGGCATTTCGTAGACATCTACACACAAGACAGGCATCGCCCGCCCCACGACAACTGCCTCTGGATATAGTGGACGGATGGTGTGTTGCAGTGTTTGCTCGCGGTATCCAGCTGCATCGAGAGCATCCGAAATTACAGCAGCATATAGCTGCTTTTCCATCATGTCAAACAGTTCTGTGTCGTCATGCCACTTTTGAGTTTCCATAGTGCATCCTTGTATTGGCTATCAGAAACCATCGACTTTCAGAAGAATGGGCTTTCAGCATTCAGTAAAAAAAAGAGTCGGTAACGCTTGCGTCTTTGCTGACGGCTGAAAGGATTGCGTAGCAATCCGTGCTGACGGCTGAAGGCTAATTCTAATAATTCTGATAGCCAACTTTTGCGAGACGTTCCGCTTTCTCCGTAACGCCATCGCTCAACTTTTCTTTGTATGCCAACAATTTTGCATCGAGTTCAGGGAATTGGAGTGCCAGAATTTCGACAGCGAAGAGTCCGGCATTTCGCGCACCCCCAGATCCGATTGCCATTGTTCCGACAGGAATGCCGGGTGGCATCTGCACTGTTGCATAAAGCGCGTCTACACCGTTGAGGGGGCCACCATCAATCGGGACACCAATGACCGGCAGAGTCGTGTGTGCTGCAATGACACCCGCGAGGTGTGCTGCGCGTCCTGCGCCAGCAATGATTACCTTACCACCTTCGGCTTTAATCTTTTCCGTCCACGCGACTGTCCGTTCTGGTGAACGATGTGCAGAGGAGACGGTTATCTCAAATGGGACCTCAAATTCTTCTAAAACCTTTGCGGCTTCCGCCATCTTTTCCAAATCGGAATCACTTCCCATTACAATACCAACAAGCGGGGTCTTTTGTTCTTGTAGAGACATATCTTATCAGTTTTCAGTTTTCAGTTTTCAGTTTTCAGTTAAAAAACTGTGCGTGGCAACTAACCCTGACAACTGCTCCTTTCTATGGATAAATAGTGTATGAATTTCTCTCAATAATAAGCGGTTTGGGACTACCAGCAGGAAAGTTGGATGCCCACTCGTTCGGATCATAATCTCGCGTGACGAAACAGGCACGATGCACCGGCACAGCATGCTTCAATCCGATACGCGTTGCCATTTTCACACATCCATCGTAGAATGGGAATTCACCTTCCGTTGGGTGGTTCGTCAGGAAACCGACATCCGGTTTGTATGCTGCCACTGCCGAAATCAGTTCATCATGCTCCGCGAAGTTGTTAATCGGATCTCCACTAAAATAGAGCGTTACACCGTTGCTGACAATAACGTAACCCAAATGTGTAACATCAGGTGGGTCTATATCTGCAGACGCATCACCTTCAGGCGGTTTGGCATAGACAGCATGCGCGGTGAGATTACTGAGTGTTGCTGATTCTCCAGCACGGATTTCCGAAACATTTGCTGCAGCCACATCTGTTTCTGCCAGAATCTGACAGGTGCTCTCTTCAGGTCCAACAAACCGAGTGGCATCGGAGGTCTCCCAAATTCGGCTTATGGATTCTGAACAGGTATGATCTCCGTGTGCGTGTGTTAAAAGGACGAAATCGGTTGGAAGTGTTGATTCGTCGAGTGGGGGCTCGGTATAAATGAAACGATCCGCTGGACGTTCCCGCGGAAAATAGGGATCGATTTGGACAATCGTGCCAGCCGAATCCTTTACCGCAAAACTGCTCTGTTCAAACCAATGAACAGCAACGGAGTCTTCTGGCACTTTCAAGTCAACGAGTGGATGCATATTAATTCCTTTTTTAATGGTTGTCAATTGTCAGTTTTCGGCGACCAGTAAAAACGTAAGTCAGGAACGTTTCTTTTTTTTCTGACCACTGACCGCTGATTGCTGACGGCTTCTATAATAGAGATAGGCACCAAACACACCGGCAATTGATCCTACCACATCTGCAACCCAATCTGCGAGCGTAGCGAATCTACCCGGAACGAAGGTCTGGTGCCATTCGTCACTCGCACCATAGAGAATTGACAATAGTGCTGCCATAAACCATACCAGATGTGATGGCACTACTGAGGGTTTCGCCTTCACAAAGGCTCTTGCGAGTAATCCACCAAGTATGGCGTATTCGATAAAATGGTAGAGTTTGTCAATTGTCAGCCATTCAAATTCCGGCATCGGCAGCGGTGGTTGTTCCAAGGACGAAATGCCAAAGATAAGTGCCATGTATAGGAGAGGCGGTACCCAATATTTCATATACTTACTTCAGAGCGTTGAGGATTGCGTCTACATCGTAAACACAGCCACCCCATGTACCACCGCCGACAGATTGTAGTGCTGCCCAGAGTCTCGTATCGTCTGGTAACGCCTCATCCGATGAAAGGTCTTGCCTCGGTTGTCGCTCTGCTAACAGACGTTCCCCCACTTCAGCACCGAAATGCTCACTACCGTGTCCTACCAGATCGATGCTGCCTACGAGTCGTCGGGTATCAATCTCAATCTGAATTATATCGCCATCAAGCACTTTCCCGATAGGACCATCTGCAAGTGCTTCCGGTCCGACGTGTCCAATACACGCCCCCGTCGAAACCCCAGAGAATCGCGCATCTGTAATCAAGGCGATGTTTTTACCGAACGACAGATGTTTCAACGCAGCCGTGAGTTGGTAAACCTCTTCCATACCTGTGCCTTGCGGACCGCGACAGCACAGCACTATGATGTCCCCCGGTTGGATATGCCCTTCGGCTTGTCCTTTAAGCGTCTGGATCGCATCAGATTCACGAACAAAGACCCGCGCCGGTCCCGTCATCCGATACACACCATCGTCATCGACGACGCTTGGGTCAATAGCAGTACTTTTAATGACAGATCCTTCTGGTGCGAGGTTGCCGCGTGGGAACGTGACAGTGCTTGTCAATCCTGCTGCCGCGGCTGCATCTGGATTTAGGATGACATCATCAGGAGCAACGTTATCCGCTGCTTCAAGGATTTCACGAACACGTGCGCGCCGTTCAGACGCTGCCCACCAATCCAGGTTGCTACCGAGCGTTTCGCCTGTTACCGTTAACACATCTTCGTTGAGACATCCGAGTTCACGCAGGTGTAGCATAACTTCAGGCACGCCACCGGCGAGGAAAACCTGTACCGTCGGGTGTCCAACAGGTCCGTTCGGAAGCACATCCACGAGCCGTGGGACGTTCTGATTGACTTCAGTCCAATCCTCTACAGAGGGGCGTTGGAGTCCAGCAGCGTGTGCAATCGCGGGGATGTGCAGTAGAAGATTCGTCGATCCACCAAACGCTGCATGCACCACCATAGCGTTCCGAATTGACGCCGATGTAACGATATCGTTCATCGTCAACCCTTTCGCAGCCAAGTTTACCACAGCGCGGGCTGAACGGAGTCCCATGTCCGACCAAATGTTCTGTCCGGACGGTGCTAACGCCGTATGGGTCAGGCTCATACCTAACGCTTCACCGATAACCTGTGAAGTCGCGGCTGTGCCAAGGAATTGACAACCACCACCGGGTGTTGCACAGGCACGGCATCCCATATCGGCTGCGTCTTGCAGGCTAATCTCACCGTGTGCGAAACGTGCTCCGATGGTTTGTATCTTTCCGGCATCCTCACCTGTTGTTGGCGGCAGTGTCACACCACCTGGGACGAGGACAGCGGGTAACTCTCGCATTGAGGCGAGTGCCATCATCATCGCGGGTAGACCTTTGTCGCACGTAGCAACACCCACAACCCCTTTCCGCGTCGGTAGCGAACGGATAAGTCGGCGGAAAACCTGTGCAGCATCGTTGCGGTAGGCGAGGCTGTCCATCATACCGACGGTGCCTTGTGTCCGTCCATCACACGGGTCGGAGCAGTAGCCTGCGAACGGAATTGCAGCGAGTTCTTTAAGTTCGTATGCGACTGCCTGCATGAGAAGCCCGACCTCCCAATGCCCCGTGTGGTATCCGAGGGCAATAGGCGTACCGTCAGGGGCGCGGATACCGCCTTGCGTGCTGAGAATCAGAAATTCTTCGCGCCGCAGTTCCGTCGGTGCCCAGCCCATCGCTGTGTTGTGGCTCAAGCCAAATATATCGCCGCTCGGTCGAGTGAGGAGCATCTCTGCCGTGAGCGGTAGACTACCTTCGGGACCCGCGGCATGCGTCTGGATGTCATAGATACCGCTATCCCCGGTCTCTAAAATGTCGGTGTAGTTAATCGGTTTTGCCATTATGCAGTGTCTCCATTTCTGTTATTTCTCACATTCAGGTGCTTTTATTCACTCTCTGTTTCTATTCAAACAACTGTGCCACCGGACACGTAAACCCTTCAACGACATCTTCCCCTGTCAATGTGTCTTCAAAATTCAGCAATGTAAAGTCCATTTCAGAACGATAGACCGTAACCGTTTTCATAATCGGTTCAATAACCCAGACCAAGCGTGTCCCTGCCTTCAGATAGGCTAACGCCTTTTCGGTAACATCATAATGCTTATCTGTTGGCGAAACTATCTCAATAGCGAGGTCAGGAGCTACTGAGAATCCTTTTAGCTTATCTTCTGACAACCGTTCTGTCGAGACAAACGCAATATCAGGTTTTACCACCCGATCACCCAGCTGAAATGTCGTTTCTGCAATATATAAACGCCCTAATTTATTTTCACGAACGTGCGATGCTAAAAGAAAATGAACGTTAGATCCTATTTCACCATGCACAATTGCGGCAGCTGCCATCGGCACTAATTCTCCTTTTATGTACTCATACCCCTCGAAATCGTTTTCAAGAAACTCCTCCAGTGTTATTGTGTGAGGCACTGATCTCTCTTGAATAGATTCAGCGTTCGTCTGCGAATTAGGCATCGGTTTCCTCCTCTTTCGTAGGAGCGATCTTCTGATCGCGACATCTTCTATTTTTTCTGCCCTGTAAGCAGCTTCGCAACCTCGGCTCTACCTGCTTTAACTTCTGCCTCGTCCACCTCTATCTGTAGCATCCCAGCCACGAATTGCGTCAGTTGCCAGTCAACTTTCGTGACAGCCAGAGGGGTCATGCCCTGATTATCTTGGATGGTTGTATCCGCACCCTTTTCTAAAAGTAACTTTGCTGTTTCAGCGTGTCCGAAGAAAGCCGCTGCGTGTAGTGCAGTTCCACCGTCTCGACTCCTGACATTGATCTCTGCGCCGCGTTCGAGGAGCATCGCGACTGCTGCTGTGTGGCCCATTAATGCCGTTGTGCTCAACAGTGTTGACCCGAATTCCATGTTCATGGCATTGGGGTCCGCGCCATCTGCTAAAGCCTGTTTCAGTACCGCGGTGTTACCCGTGAATGCTGCCGCCCATATATCACCTATGACCGCGTCTGATTCCGAAGGTGGTTCGACCTTGAGCATCTCAGCGATTTTGGCTTTCCCTGCTGCGACCTGCTCCTGTTCGAGCTTTACGCCTAACGATCTCGACAAAAACTGCGTCATTTCCCAAGGCACCGCCAAAATGTCTATAGGTGTCGCCCCGTCGCCATTTTTTGTGTTTACATCAGCACCGTTGTTTATAAGCAGTTCAGCAGTTTCAGCGCGTCCTAAAAACGCAGCCAAATGCAAAGGCGTATTCCCATCTCGATTTCTGCCGTTGATATCCGCCCCATGTTGGAGCAGCAGTTCAGCAGCAGCCGTTTGATCCATCATCGCTGCCCATGCCAAGGGCGGCATCTCAAAACGCGTCTCATTAACATCTGCACCCTCTGCTATGTGTTGTTTGATAGCTGCGATGTCTCCGGCGCGTGCAGCACCTATTAAGGTATTTTCTGTTAATTTTAGAAACCCTTTCATGAGGTCGCCATCCTCTGGAATAGCGAACGGCGGGTCGGGTTGTTTGTTCCATATCGGCATTCCGTCAGCAATTTCCCGCTGTATATCACTTTTGCGGCTGCGAATGAAGTCGCGTGCTGCCGCTAATTCACTCTCAAAAGTCGGCTTAGGCGCGTTTCCCGACCTTCCACCTCTGCCCCATTCTTCTTCAACCACACGCTGAGCAGGCACTAAATGTGGCTCAACCATCACAGCGACTTCGTCTAACCTCGCTAACAATTCCGTTGTGTTCCAATGTTTGTCTAAAATCTCAGTAAGCACTTCCCTATACTGTTGTCGTCCGGACTCGGATTGATACAACTTATAGGCGATCAGTCCCTGTGTTTTAACAGAGATTGGTGCCCCTGCGTCGTTCATGAAATCAATTTTACTCAACTTGGTAAAGACAGAGTCCATACCCCACGGAATGAAGTAAAATTTGTTATCATCAGGGTTCAAATAGGCAAAAAAGTTGTTCTTGTTCCCCGAGTAACCGTCCCAGAACCCGACTAAGCCTTCAGCAGCCCAGAACTTATAAAACGACTCCAAATCTACCAATTGACCGATGTCAGCCTCTATTGTTTTCGGGTCCGCCAGAAGGTCAATCAAGGCTTTAATGTGTGCCCTGCCCTGTGTATCGTCGCCACGTTTGTGTTCAAGACTGTTTTCCCAACCTTCATAAAAATCCACGACCGTCCCTTCGTAGAGGGGACCATCGCTGTTCCCGAAGGCACGTTTCAATAAGGGTGCCCGCATGGTTTCTACGTGCGAATATATTCCAAGGTCTTTGCCGTTCACTGTTACTTTCGCGTACGCGCATCGCGGTGCGGGTGATCCGATCGCATTAAACAGCGCATACCCTATAAACTGGCTCACCAAACCTGTGTCTTGTTTGTTGTTATTAAGAGTAAGGTTTGTTAATCCCTCAATCCCACCATCTTCGTCAACGTGATTTAGTTTGATTTTGAGAGATGGGCGCGTGTGGCTGAGTGAACCGATAAACCCTTTTTTACGGATTCCTACCTCTGGGAAAACTACGCCATCAATGCTGACACTCGCGTCAACATAAGTATACGGACTTTCCATCGGCTTGAATTGCCGGGAGGCACCGAGTGCTGTTCTGATATCCCGTGACTGATACCGGATTGTATCCCAATCCTGCTGCGACAGCGTAATCTGCACGTCTATAATGCGGTCTGTTGGAAAAATATCATCTAATGTAAGTTCTTTCGCATTGGTATGTTGGGCAGCAATCCCAAAACAGAGAGTTATTGCCAAGCATATTATCCATTTCGTCATCTTTTTCTCCTGTTATTTTAACTTGAATCCTTCCCTCGGTAGGCGAGGTTTTGCAGCGTACTCGCTCCGGGGAATGCCATTAAGGCATTCATACCGTTGATTCATGCGACGTGCATTCCAATCTCGCCGGTGCAGAGTGTAGTTAAGTAATTCTAAAATCTACCATAGTTTAGCACATTTTGGGTTTTTATGCTTGCGAATTTTGAACGTTATTGGTATCCTATCTTGTAGGAGCAATCTCCCGCTCCCAAGCGAGAATATATTTATAGCAACCATTTCCAGAAAGATAACACAATGTCAAATACCTCCCACATCCGAGACAACAGCATGTACGGCACCGTCGCCGATTTTCTGCGAGATAAAATTCAAGACGGTTCCTCCCTTTCTATTGTCTCCGCCTATTTCACCATTTACGCCTTTAATAAACTTAGAGATGAGTTGAGCAGTATCAAGGAACTCCGTTTCCTTTTCGGAGAACCGAGTTTTATTGGTGGGATAGATCCTCAAAAAACCGAAAGCAAGGCGTTTGAGTTAACCGAAACAGGATTAAGTCTTGGGAATTATCTTCCGCAAAGCGAAGTTGCCAAGGCGTGTGCTGATTGGATTGAGAAGAAGGTTCAAATCAAATCGGTACGTCAGTCGAACTTTCTGCACGGCAAAATGTATTATATTGAGAACGGTAATAGCGAAGATGCGCTTATTGGCAGTTCCAATTTTACTGTCCGCGGCTTGGGATTGAGCGAAACCGCCAACAATATAGAACTCAACCTCGAAGTTGATAGCAAAAGCGACTGTGCCGACCTTAAAGCGTGGTTTGATAACCTCTGGGAATCGGATCAGGTAGAGGATGTAACGAACGAGGTTGTGCGGAATTTGAAAAATGCTTATCAGGACAAAGACCCCGAATTCATCTACTATAAAACACTTTACCATCT
>VXZL01000329.1 GCA_009845505.1 Candidatus Poribacteria bacterium
ACTATAAACAGATGTTAAATTACGGATTGGTAAGCACAGCAATAGGCGAAGATCGGGAGCAATTGACTGAAGGCGTGCAGCTCCTCGCGGAAATCGCACATAAGCATCGTGTTCCGGTCACGTGGGCAACAAACACCAAGTCTGTCCAATTTATCGCTAAGTTGCTCACGACATGGCACACGGAGAATGGTGATGCACCTTTGCTGGTACTTGATACCAAACCAATCTGGGATGCGAATTGGGAGACAGAACAGACAGCGAACCGAGGTAATAGTACAGAAGCTATGGCATCGCATCTCGTTACGATGCGGGAAAAACTACCAGAATATATCACCAGGGAATGGGAGCGGTTCAAGCGGGCGATACCTTGGGCAGAACCGAGTGTCGCTGGAGCAGCCTTCAAAAATGATGTTTTCCTCCATGCGCTTGAGCAGACCGGGTTTCGAGGACTTTGGGGGTATCACTGGAACCAAGCAGGTGTTGATGCTACAGATACACGGGCATCCAAAGCGGAACTCGACCGTGGTGGCTTTGGGTGCTTTTATCCGTTTGAGGCTTCAACCTCCATTGATACTATTGTGGCGCGAGATGACGCTACTGAAAACGATGCTAAGCCATTTAAGAAAATTGTTGGCATCCCGTATGATACCGCTGCGCACCTCGCAGAAGATATTCATAATCTTCGGGCCGCGCTCTTAACAGAGACGGCGAAGAAGCATTACGATATTTATGTAAAAAGCACTGCATGGAATCAATGGCTCGGTTATGTTGAGCACATTGACCCTTTTACCGTCGCACAACTCGGACAAGACGGACTCGGACGGTTGGATGCCTATTTCGCGTACGTCGTTTCCGATAAGAACACAAAGCCGGTATTGCTTTCTGAAATCGTTGACGATTATGCAAACCGTTGCAAGCGTACTGAACCGACCGCTATTATAGAAACGGTTCCGACAACACAGAACGAAACTGATGCGCCAAAGTCGGCGTTAAGAATGTTCTATTACGACGCCGCATGCGAATTGACCTTCGCTGAAGGGAATATGGAGCCCATTGAAATCAAAAATTATACTGGCGAACGCGGGGCGCGGTCCGTCACACAAAAACCTGCGCTCACGGGATTTTCGCCGACGCGGCACCGGACAAAATTACATATCGCTATCACAGTAGAATCAACAAGGGCGATGCCTTACGGGATAACTGTTTGGGGTGACCATGATGGATTACAATTAACTGAGTCTAATGCCGATGATGTCAGATGGATCGGTGAACATCTACTTTTTATCCGTCTCACATTACAGCCCGGAAAAAACGAGTTTAACATTCAGTTGTCGATTTAATTTTTTATAGCGATACGCGGACCGCGAACCGCTCTTCGCGATACGCGGTCCGCGGTTCGCGATACGCGGTCCGCTAAAACCCTGATAACTATTCAAAAGGAAGAAGATAATGGAAAAAGTATTGGGCCTCAGATGCCGCGAATGTGATAACACGTATCCAAAAGAACCGCTTCACGTTTGCGAATTCTGTTTTGGGCCACTGGAAGTAGACTATAACTATGAAGAGATACAGAAATCTATCTCAAGGCGTTCAATAGAAAATGGACCAGAAAACTTGTGGCGTTATGCCGACCTCCTGCCAATAGATGGGGAACCAACTGATGGCGACAACACAGGATTTACACCGCTCATTCGGGCTACAAATCTTGCCGATGCACTCGGTGTCAAAGAACTTTATATCAAAGACGATTCCGTCTGCCACCCGACACTCTCCTTCAAAGACCGCGTTGTAGCGATTGCTTTGAGTAAGGCGAAGGAATTCGATTTTGACACCGTTTCCTGTGCCTCTACCGGAAATCTTGCAAATGCTGTTGCTGCGCACGCCGCTATCGCAAAACTGAATTGTTTCCTCTTTATTCCGGCGGACCTTGAGGTCGGCAAAGTCGTTGCGTCCCTCGTTTATGCCCCCACCGTTGTGGGTATCACTGGAACTTACGACGATGTCAACCGGCTCTGCAGTGAAATTGGAGGCGTTTATCCGTGGGCATTCGTCAATATCAATATCCGACCCTTTTATGCTGAAGGATCGAAAACGCTCTGCTTTGAAGTGCTCGAACAACTTGGATGGAAAGCACCTGCACATATTGTAGCACCTGCTGCTGGCGGTTCTCTCATCACAAAAATTGGTAAAGCAATTAAAGAATTTCATCTTTTGGGATTAATAGACAAACCGAACACCAAAATCCACGTCGCCCAAGCGGAGGGCTGTGGTCCCATCGTCAATACATACAAAGAAAATGGCGATTTTGTAAAACCTGTAAAACCGAATACGATCGCTAAATCACTCGCGATTGGTAATCCCGCCGACGGTATCTATGCCGTTGATACCGTCCGCAACTCCGGCGGGGTTGGTGAACACGCCACCGATCCTGAGATCGTAGAGGCGATCAAACTCCTCGCTGCAACAGAAGGTATCTTCACTGAGACCGCTGGTGGTGTTACGCTCGCCGCAACAAAAAAATTGATAGACAGCGGACACATTGGACGGGATGAATCGATAGTTATCGCTATCACTGGCAACGGACTCAAAACCATTGAGGCACTCCAAGATAAAACCGATAAACCCTATACCATTCCCCCGCAACTCAACGCTTTTCGGAAATTGATGACAGAGATTGATTAGACTTCAGTTGAAGATTGGCGGGTAATTAGGCGATAGGCTTGTTACCTTTCCTATTCAAAAGTGTTTAGACCTTTGCACACTGCTGGCTTTACTATATGGAGGGATGAAGGGCATGACACAACAAGAAATCCACGAGGTTGAGCAAGGGATACGTCCTCCAGAGAGTATCAAAATGACGTTGGAGGAGTTTCTTGAGTATGATGTAGAAGGATATGAATACGCTAACGGAGAATTAGTGCCAATGGCACCGCCATCAAGAGAACATGGTGAAATTAGTATCAATATTATTCGATACTTAGACGCGCATGTGTATCAGAATAAACTCGGCCGCTTGTACACGGCAGAGACAACATTTCAGGTTAGGGAACGGACGGTAAAACCGGATGTCGCCTTTGTTTCAACTGACCGATTGACCGGGGATAAAACAAAAGGTTTTTCTATACCCCCCGATTTGGCAGTTGAGGTTGTTTCTCCGTCAGATGTGCAGTCTCGTATTGCCGAAAAAGCACTCGCGTATTTAAAGGCAGGAACACCTCTCGTCTGGGTTCTGGAACCTGTTACCAAAACGGTAACGGTCTATCGTTCTGAGACGGACATTGAGACTCTCACGCGTGAGGATACACTCACCGGTGAGGATGTCGTCACCGGATTTTCCTGCCTGGTCGCACATCTGTTTGAATAGCGCACTCTACTATATGGATCCGGCAAAATGGAAACATTGCAGGGTATACTCGAACGTATCGTCTATGAAAACCCTGACACTGGTTACACAGTCGGGCGGCTCTCGGCGCGCGACCACGTCGAACTCATTACTGTCGTTGGTAACTTAGCATCTGTCAATCCAGGTGAAAGCCTTCTCCTCCAAGGCGAGTGGGTGGACAACGCAAAGTATGGTAGACAGTTCCAAATCGAGAAGTACGAAACCATCCTACCCGCAAATGTTGTCGGATTAAGGAAATACCTCGGCTCGGGATTAATCAAGGGCATCGGTCCGAAGATGGCGACACGCATCGTTCAAAAGTTCGGCATGGATACCATGGATATCATTGAGCATGCCCCTGAAAAGTTAGCGCGTATCCCTGGTATTGGACGACATCGAGTGAAAATCATCAAAGAAGCGTGGGAGGCACAGCGCGAAATTAAAAACGTTATGCTTTTCCTCCAATCCCACGATGTCAGCACAACACACGCCGCAAAGATTTACAAAACTTATGAAAACGACGCAATCGCTGTGGTTACAGAGAACCCGTATCGTCTCGCTGATGATATTTACGGCATCGGATTTGTAACAGCCGACACAATCGCCCAAAAACTTGGCATAGATAAGGACGCGCCACACAGGGTACAAGCGGGAATCAAATACGTTCTCAGCCAAAAGGCAGACGAAGGACACGTCTTTCAACACCACAACGAGCTTGTTGAGGCGTGTCAAACCATGCTTGAACAGGAAGCCGAAGCGATTGAAGACGGTATCCATGTCCTCGCTGAAAAAGAAGAAGTGATGGTCCCCGACTTTACAGACCCAATGCACGCTAACGAACAGGTCAATGTAGGTGAGCCACAGGAAGGATATGAAATTAGCAATCAGGAGAGTAGCGGTCAGCAAGATAGCGGTCAGCAGGAGGACTTTAGAGCAGACACAGCAGTTTTGCAGCCCACACCTGATAGCCGACAGCCGATGGTTTCCGACAGCCATTCCGCCATTTACCTTGCACCTTTTTACTACGCTGAACTCGGTGTCGCAAACCGGTTCTTAAGACTCCTATCTAACGAAGGACAAGACCTCAGTTACAGAGACACAAAAGCGTTGTCATTTACCACTGATGCAGTCCTTACCGAGTTAGAGCAGGAGATGGGGCTCCGTTTCGCACCGCAGCAACGCGAGGCGATCCGGACAGCGATGACAGCGCGGGCGATGATTCTCACTGGCGGCCCCGGCACTGGCAAAACGACAACGACCGTTGGAATGATTCGCCTGTTTGAATCACAAGGCAGGCACATCACCTTAACAGCACCCACCGGCCGAGCCGCGAAACGTCTCAGCGAAACAACCGGCGGTGAAGCCAAAACCATCCATCGGCTTCTTGAATTCTCTCCACAAAATAACGGATTTAAGCGAAATCGCCAGAACCCGTTGGACACAGATGTCGTCATCGTTGACGAAACATCTATGGTAGACCTTGTTCTGATGAATCGCCTGATGCAAGCCATCCGCCCGAGTACGACCCTCATCTTGATTGGCGATGTTGATCAGCTCCCCTCTGTCGGTGCGGGCAATGTTCTCAAGTCGCTCATTGATTCGCAGAAGATACCCGTTATTAAACTGACTGAAATATTCCGTCAGGCACAAGAAAGCATGATTGTCATGAACGCCCATCGCATCAACAAGGGTGATTTTCCAGAACTCACTGGCGAGGCTGACCGAAATTTCTTCTTCATAGAGGAGGAGGATCCAGACGAAATTGTTGAATTGATATGTTCTCTCATTTCTGATCGGCTACCGCAACACTACGACTACCATCCCATAGATGACATCCAACTCCTGTGTCCAATGCGACGCGGAGCACTTGGTACTGAAAGTCTCAACAAACGCCTTCAGGAAGTATTGAATCTTGAATATACTGCTCCAGCAACAATCCACCCGTTGGAGAAAGCGCGCTTTGGTCCTCGTGCCAGCAAGCAGGTATCGCAGTTTTCCGGTCGATCTCGCACGGCTGGCGGTTTCCGCATCGGCGATAAGGTGATGCAGGTCCGCAACAATTACGATTATGACGTGTTTAACGGCGATATCGGGAGGGTTGTCGCAATTGAGCACATTGACAAAAAAGTTCGCATCCAGTTCCCTGACAAGCAGGTGGCTTACGATACAGCAGACCTCGGCGAACTCGTCTTAGCCTATGCCACAACGATTCACAAAGCGCAAGGCAGTGAGTATCCCGCAGTTGTTATCCCCTTGCATACACAGCACTATCTCATGTTACAACGGAATCTCCTTTACACCGGTATCACCCGGGCAAAGGAGCGCGTTGTGATTGTTGGGACCAAACAGGCACTCGCTATTTGTATTCGTAATAATCAAGTGATGGAGCGGAACACTTACCTTGCCGAACGTCTTCAATAGCCATCATTCGTTAGTTATCAGGAAAGGACGATGCTTTTTTCTCAAAACTAACAACTTAATATCCTCTAAAAATTTGAAGGAGCAAAAGTATGAAGCGAATTACGCTATCTCTTATCGGTTTTCTCTTACTCTTCACACAACCCTTTGTGCATGCCGAGGTTACCCTGCCACGCGTTATCGGCAGCAACATGGTACTGCAACGCGACATGGAGGTTCCCATTTGGGGGTGGGCATCCGCAGGCGAAGAAATCACGATAACCTTCAGTGCCGAGGACGAAAGGAACGAATCCCTTTTCTCAACTACAGCGGTTGCTGACACAGGGGGCAACTGGCGCATCAAATTGCCTGCGATGGCTGCAGGCGGCCCCTATATACTTAAAGTCAGCAGCAGTAACACCCTTGAATTGACGAACATCCTTTTCGGAGAAGTTTGGGTCTGCTCCGGGCAATCGAACATGCAGTGGTCTGTGAGTGCCTCGAAAGACAGTGAGGCAGAGATCGCCGCAGCGAACTATCCCAATATCCGACTGTTCTATGTACCGAGAGTCCCCTCAGGACTGCTTCAGAATGATGTAGAGGCTGACTGGTACGAAACCACGCCTGAAACAATCGCCAATTTCTCCGCTGTCGCTTACTATTTCGGACGCAAACTCTATAAAAACCTTGATGTACCCATCGGATTAATCAACACTTCGTGGGGTGGTACCCGTATTGAACCATGGACACCACCTGCCGGTTTCGCCAGTGTTCCTACCCTTGAATCTATCTCCAAAGAGATTCAGGAGGCACACGAAACTTATCGCCAGCAGCTTCCACAGAAGATGAAGGATATTGAAGCGTGGATAGCCGAGACACGGAAAGCATTAGAAACAGAAGCACGCCTTACACAGATGCCTGATAATAGACACTCTTTGAGACACCAAGCGAGACCCACCGGGCTGTACAACGGTATGGTGCATCCGCTTGTCCCTTACGCTATACGCGGCGCACTCTGGTATCAAGGTGAGTCGAACCTTCGAGACGGTATGCTCTACCACGAGAAAATGAAAGCACTCATCAACGGATGGCGCGAGGTTTGGGGGCAAGGCGATTTTCCCTTCTATTTCGTTCAACTCGCGCCGTTCAATTACGGCGGACGGAACGCCAGTCCATTTTTCTTGCCCCAAATTTGGGAGGCACAAGCAGCAACGTTGTCTGTTCCAAATACCGGCATGGCTGTAACAACGGACATCGGTAACCTCAGAGACATCCACCCGCGCAACAAACAGGATGTCGGAAGACGGCTTGCGTTGTGGGCACTTGCAAAGACATACGGCAGAGAAGATATAACTTACTCCGGTCCACTCTACAAATCAATGGAAATAGAGGGGAACACAATTCGACTCAGTTTCGACTCTGTGGGTAGTGGACTGATGGCACGAGGCGAGAAACCTCTCACATGGTTTGAAATTGCAGGTGAAGATAAGCAATTCGTTGAAGCGCAAGCAGTGATTGATGGCGACACGATCATCGTTTCCAGTGACACCGTTGCAAATCCGGTCGCAGTCCGATTCGGTTGGCATCAAAGTGCTGAACCCAATTTGGTAAACAAGGAAGGGCTACCTGCATCACCGTTTCGTACCCATCCGTGGTAATTGGCGGTTGGCGGATAGCAATTAGCGGTTAGCGAATTCCTAACGGCAAATAGCGGATTGCTGAGAGTGGAGTGCCCTGATTGCTAATAGCCGACGAAGGAGAAAAAAATGAAAATTACTGCTATTAAAACCTTTATGGCACGCTTTGGTAACCGACCCCGCGGACTCATCAAAGTAGAAACAGACGAAGGACTCTATGGCTGGGGTGAAGCCTACTCCACAGGTCCAGACCTGTCTGTTGAGCCTATTGCTGATTACATTTTTGAGATGATTCAGGGCGACGATCCGAGACGGATTGAGTATATCATGATGAAACTGCATCAGCAGTTCCGTTTTCCAGCCGGTGGTGCTGGACTTGCCGTCATTTCCGCTGTTGATCATGCCCTTTGGGACATCAGTGGGAAGGCAGCGGGTTTACCAGTCTACATGCTCCTCGGTGGGCATGCCCGGGATCGCATCCGTATCTACCGTGGCATCGGGGGTAGGGATGGCATTGAAGCCGCCGACCAAGCGCACAAACTCCATGAAGAGTGGGGGTTCACTGCGTTCAAGACCAGTCCTTATCAACTGGATCCCGATGCAAATCGGTGGGGACGCGTCTGCGATGCTGCTGCTACCTATTTTGAGCAGATTCGAGAGAATACACCGACAGAGTGGGAGTTTGCCTTCGATCCACACGCCAAGATCTTTGAACCGATTCGAGCACTGCAACTGGCAAATGCCCTCGCGCCTTACGATCCATATTTCTACGAGGAGCCACTCCGACCTGAACATATCCCCGCATGGTCACGCCTTCGTGCCCAGATGCAAGTCCCACTTGCAACGGGAGAGTCTCTCTATACGCGTTTTGAGTTTCTGGACCTCATTGCCGGACAGGGTGCCGACATCATTCAACCAGACATCTGTGTTTGTGGAGGATTGTTGGAGATGTGCAAGATCGCTGCGATCGCCGAGGCACACTATGTGAGCATTGCCCCACACAATCCGATGGGACCGCTGGCAACTGCAGTCAATGTTCACTTCGCCGCGGCAACCCCGAACTTCAAAATTTTGGAGTATCTCTTGCCGACTGAAACGGAATGGAACGACTGGGTAGATGAACCCTATCTACCAAAAGATGGCTATTTGGAGTTACGGAATCGCCCCGGCTTGGGTGTGGAGGTAAACGAAGCAGCTATCATGGATAACGAATACATCCATTGGCAACGCACCTGTCCCATCCGTCCAGATGGTTCAACAGGTTATATTTAGTTATTGGCTATTCCATTGATAGCCGATTGCTGGCTGCTATATACGCTTGTAGATGTTTCAACGCGCTTCCATTATCCATTACAGACCTTGCACGCGCGAGTGCCTCTTCCGGTTCTGGACAGATTCCCAACAGGTAGTCAACCATTGCTGTGTTCAGTAGGATCCTATCGTAGACAGGTCCTTTTTCACCCGATAGTGCTGCCACGCCTGCCTCCGCAAACGCTTGCGCGCTGACAATCTCTGGACGTGGACTTCGGGCATAGTTGAATCCGTAAATCTCCGGATTTATGTCCATCGCGAAGTCTTCACGGACACCCCTCACACGGCGAAAACCTTGCGAATAGTTGATTGCCATTCTGTCGGATGTAGAGGGTTTTCCGAGGCGCAGGGCATAATGACTCGATCCCTCTTCACCCTTCACAGCGACAGCGGCATCAAATCCGCGTTCCCACGCCAGTTGCAGGAGCGGTTTTTCGTAACCGATATGGTAGTAGCCGAGTACCATATAGTTTGCTTTTCGCGCTGAGAAGAACTGTTGTGCCTTCTCGGTTGCTGCCCAGGGTGGACGTTTCTTGATGTGCACCCGTAGTTCTCGTAAATCATAAGCAGCTGGGCAATACTCTCGCTGGCTGACATATCCGAAACCGACTGACTCGTCAGTAATTAGTGATGCCGTCTGCGTGAACGAGAGACATATGTTTGCACCGAGTGCTGTCAAAATAGCCTCTTCTGTTACACCATTTTTTGGTGGCATCGCGTCTACACCGTGAAGGAGTGATGCTTCGCCGAGTGCTGCACGCACGGCTGCGACAAAGAGGGTCGGACGAAAATAGCGTGTCGCGCCGTCGTAAGGCTGTCCGAAGTGGGTGAGTGAGGCAACATCAATCGGTTGGACGGCTTCCGGTCCGAAAAACGCATCAAGATAGCCGCGTACTTCCTGATATGTTTCGCGGTTCATCCGTTGTCCTATCAATGCAGCACCTTTAAGTGCTGGATTTACTTCGTCGCTAAGGATGGCTTCGCACATCTCACGGGTTTCAATGTGACTTAGATGTTTGGCGCGTAAAATCTTTTCCAATGCGTTCACGACAACTGCCTCTGTTGGGTTCCGTGGCGCGTATCCGTCATCGGGATTCATCAAATATTGGATCTCAGGTGGTAGTTGTTCTGTGAGTGCTGATTGATATTTACGGAATGCAGCTGCTTCCGCTGGACTCCATTGTGTCGATTTCGGGAAATAGGCGCGGAGCGTCATCGCTGCGAAAAACGCGCCCATCTGTGCTGCTGATGCGGTCTCTGTTTCCGGCAGTCCGTCGGATATGGATTTCAGAATCGTTTCAAGGATCGGCTCTGGTTGCGGTGAATCTGAGGGGTTTATGCCTAACGGACGTGTCTGATGCGGTCCCGTGCAAACTCTCGCTTGTGCCTCAAGTAGGTCTGTGTTGGGTCCTGGATATACCGGCGTGTATGTATGAGGAGCAAAATCTTCCATTATTACAAGGTCCTCCAAGTTGACTTCAATCGTATTTTTGCAGTACATCTCTATTATACTCCATATAGGTGTTTAAAACAAATAGGTCTTACGAACCCTCATGGACATTTGAATTAAATACCTATCTATGCTATCATGCTGTAAACTCTGAGTGGAGCAGAAGATGAAAATAAAAGACATACAGACAGTCCTAATTGACGTGCCACCGCGCGAAGGCGAACGCACACAGCCGCGTCGCGATGCGTGGAACGTCCATGCTGAAGTTGCGAATCCGATGTCGCGTTATCCGCAATACAAACGCCACCGTTCCAGTTGGATGCCGAAGTGGGATACCGTCTATGTTAAGGTCACTGCCGAAGACGGTACTTGGGGCATCGGTGAAACCTCCTTCGGAACGCCTGTTGCGGCGATTATTGATGAGCACTTCGCGCCGATGCTGATTGGTGAGAATTGCTTTGCTGTTGAAAAGATTTGGGATATGATGTTTCGTATGTCCAAACCTTACGGATCGCAGGGTTTGACCAGTTGTGCAATCAGCGGTATTGACATCGCCTTATGGGATCTAATCGGGAAAATTAAAAACCAACCGGTCTATGAACTCCTCGGTGGTCCTGTACGTGAGAAACTCTTTGCCTACGCTACGGGTAATGATACCGATTGGCAGTTGGAGTTGGGATTCAAGGCGGTGAAGTTAGCGTGTCCTTACGGACCCGTGGATGGTGAATGGGGTTTAAAAGAAAATGAGAAACTCGTCGCGGAAACCAGAGAAACAGTCGGGGATGATGTTGAAATTATGCTGGATTGCTATATGGCTTTCGATGTTGATTATACTATCCGTTTGGCACAACGTCTTCGCCCCTATCGCCTCAAGTGGATTGAAGAGTTTCTCATTCCCGAGGACATTGACGGTTTGGTGAAAGTTCGGGAGGCTGTCGATTGGGTGAGTTTGGCGAGCGGTGAGCACCACTACACTCGGTTCCCATTTCAACAGATTATTGAAAGACGGTGCTTGGATATTTTGCAGCCGGATACCTTCTGGGTAGGTGGTATAACCGAATGTGTTAAGATCTGTCATCTTGCTGATGCCGCCGGTTTGACGGTTATTTTTCACGGTGGTGGACTCCGACAATCTGGACTCCATCTTTCTGCTGCTATGCCGAATACGCCTTGGGTGGAATACTATCTCGGTGTTCCGCCAGGAGTGCCTTTGGAGGAGACCAAACGCTTTGAAGGCGAGTCTCTCCCAACGGAAAGTTACATTTCTCCAAATGACGGTCCCGGACTCGGTCTTCACATTGAAGAAGAGTGGCTAACGCCGAGGAATCCGCGCTAATATGGTACGTTTGGTCGTCTTTTTGCTTTTGCTCTGTATCACCAGCGGTGCAGGCGCACAGACCTTGATTGATACTGTCATCGCGGTTGTTAGTGGAGATGCCGTTACGCGCAGCGAACTCGAAAGTGAATTGGGTATCGCTGCTATCATGGAGTCCTCTATTATTACTGATGATCGAGTTGCGCTTGGTGCTATTATTAACCGCAAGTTTGTTTTACAAGAATCTAAGCGACTCGGCATTGTTGTCGCCGAGCCTAACGTGCGCGTAGCGGAAAAGATAGCTGAAATTCGTAAAAAATATGATTCGGATGCAGCGTTCCAAACTGTTTTACAACGGCATAGGTTGGAAGACGAAGCACTTAAAGCGTGGATTTATGAGCAGCTGGTCTACGATGAATTTTTCCGTCGCATATTTTTCAATGCTCTCAATAGCGCAGAGATCGCAACGTTAGCCAAGTCTTACTATGATGCGAACAGTGCCGAATTTATTGTGCCACCCACGATTATCCTTAACGCGTTGTCTATCGTTATACCGAAGGATGCTTCAGAAGCGGAGAAGCAGAGAGCCGAAGGTACGGTGCAACAACTCTATGCTCGTTTGCAGCAAGGCGAAACATTTGAGACTGTACGTGAAGTCTATGAGGCGCAATTAACTATTGAACTTGAGGTGTTGACGCTTGCGGCAGACACGCCGTTAGGTGTTATTGCAGCCGAGTTGTCGGATTCTGATCGGAGTGCTCTCCTCCGTATTTCAGATGGATATCAGATTGTTGAACGCATCCAGAACAATCCAGCGCGCCAAAAGACTTATGAGGAGGTTAGTGAGGAGATTATCGACCGGATTCAGCAAGAGAAAGCAGAGGCGGAATTCACAGCATGGTTAGTCCAACAGAGACAAGAGGTAAGTTGGCACATTTTGGGCGCCGCACTGGACCAGGAGAACACGACGAAGTGAGCAGATGCGGAATTATTATAACCTACCCCTCACGGAAAATAGAGAGATAAAGCGGAACGTTCTAACAGAGAAATGGCATCTATTTTTTCTGGGAGTTCTCCTATTTTTGTTTACTACGACAACGTTTGGAGATCTCTTATCCAACGATATAACGAACTATCCGAAGCCATTTCAGAAGCGGTTAAAGGATGCACAGCGGGCATTCCAGGCAGAGGAGTGGCGCGAGGCACTCCAATTATATCAACGTCTTACCGAGGAAGCACCCGAATTTCCAATTGTCCACATCGGAGTGGGGGATGCCGCTGCAAAGTTGAAGGATTATCCCACCGCTATTGCTGCTTTCCAACGCGCCTTGCAACACCTCTCAACCGAACCACAAGGCAATATTACAAAGTCACGCCTACGGGTTATAGTTCAGGCTAAACTTGCTGCTGCATATCACCGCAACAAGGAGCTTGACGAGGCTGATACGTGGTTTCAAAAAGCCGTCAAAGGTGCTGGTGAGGACACACCCGCGGCGTGGTACGTCGCTTTGGGACAGATTGAGACGGAGCGTGGGAACTTAGAGCAGGCGCGCAGATATTATATTGTTGCTGTCCAACTGCACCCGGACACGACTGCTGCCTATAACAACCTCGGGCATGTACTTCTCAAGCTCAATCGGATTGACGAAGCCGATGCCGTTTTTAGGGAGGCACTCGCGCAAGATGAGACGCTTGCCAGTGCAGCGTTCGGACGTGGTAAAGTCGGTTTAAGGCGTGGACAGCTCACGATTGCTCGACGTTTTTATGAACGTGCTGTCCGCTATGCACCGCGCGAACCGGTATTTCACGAGTCACTCGCAGATGTTCTACGCGATATAGGAAACGCCAAGGAGGCGAAAGCTGCTGAAACGCGCTATCGTCGAACGCTTGCTGAACGCTATCTCCGTCAGGCGCATTGGTTCATTCAAGAAAAGCAGCTACGACCTGCCTTAGTGCCCCTGCAGAAGGCACTTGATACGGATGACACGTTTACGCCTGCCTTGAAAGATTATGCCTATGTTCAGATGCAGCTCGGTGAATTGACAAGTGCTAGGCGGTCGTATCAGCGTGTCCTTACGATAGAGCCGACCTCACGTCAGGCACTTTTACATCTCGGTATAATAGAAGCAAAGCTTGGAGATCAAACAACGGCTGTATCATACTATCTTACACTCATTCAGCATGAACCTGATTTTATGAATGCCTATGTGCAGCTTGCAAACTTGCATGAGAGCATCGGGGACTTGGAAGCTGCTGGGCAGGCTTTGACAATGGGAATACAGCACGAACCGACGTGGGCACCCGGGTATTTGTGGCGTGGAAAAATTTATCAGAAACAGGGAGCATCTGATATGGCGGAGACCGATTTTCGTCGTGCAGTCCAGCTCGCACCGGATGTTTCGTTTCCAAAAGAGGCGTTGGCCTCCTTGCTTGCATGGGAAAATAGGAAGCTTGATGAAGCACTTACCCTTGCTGAGACGGCTGTCAAAAGCGATGGGCAACCCGCACACCGTGCCACACTGGCACTTGTTTATCACCGTCTCAACCGGGTCCTCGATGCTGGACGTGAAATTGAGGCTGCCTTTGCCCAAGCCCCTAATCATCTCTATATTCTTAAAATTCGCTCAGAAATCCTAAAAACTGATCCATAAAGGCGATCTACGAG
>VXZL01000595.1 GCA_009845505.1 Candidatus Poribacteria bacterium
AAACCGATCTGTTTGTAGTAGGGCAATTCATTGCCCGTTAGCGAATCCCGCAAATCCTAAAATCTTGTAAATCCTGATTCAGACAATCCCTTGCTAAGTGCCACTGGCTGACTGCTGATAGCCACCTAATGCATCTCAATCGAAAGAACGTAACTCAAGATGGTTACCAAAATCCATGTTGCAACCAGCACCACGCCAAAGGGACGTTTCAACTGGTCGCCTGATACAAAAATACCGCACCGGAAGACGATGAGAATGAACAACATTGCAGGGAATAGGAACTGGAAAAATTGACCGTCTGCCTGTAGACCCCCTTGCGTTGCAGAGGCAGAGACACCCGCCACAAAAAGCACATTGAGAATATCCGCGCCGATGATGTTACCGACTGCTAATTCACCATGTCCACGTCTGACCGCTGTTATTGCCGTTACCAGTTCTGGGAGCGATGTTCCGAACGCAACCAGCGTCGCCGAGATAATATGCTTCGGCACGCCAATCCTTTCCGCCATGATGCTTACGCTGGGGATTAAGATTTGAGCAGAAATAACAATAATAGCAATTGACCCGATGAGTTTAATAAGTGTTCTGAAGGATCCAGCCTCCTCCGCCTCTGCCACTTCTCCGTTCTCAGGGTTCGCGCCTACTGCGGCTGCCCATCGGATGGATTGCCAGATGTACAGTGCCAGAAGGACAACAAAAATAACACCTACAAGTTGTGGCAGTGTCCCGCCTTGTGTGAAAACTTTTGCTGGAGATGTCCACGGAAAACAACCGACGACCAGAAGGATACCGGCACCTACCTGCACGTTTGAGAGGCGTGAAGCCAACTCGCGGTTGAGGGGTAAGGGAGCAATCAAGGATGCCAATCCCAAAATAAGCCCCGTATCACAAATAATCGAACCGACGGCGTTGCCGAGTGCAAGCCCGGGTTTCCCTTGTATTGCCGATAGTACAGAGACCGCCGCCTCTGGTGTTGTTGTACCGATGCTCACAATCGTTGCACCGATGACCGCTTTCCCCAGACCCCATCGGGTTGAGAGAATTACGGCTTCATCCACAAGCCAATCTGCGCCTTTGCCGAGTGTGTAAAGCGTCACCGCAATTATCGCAAAAAGAGCCAGGTTGGGTAAACCACTAATAATATCTGTAATCCACTGTTCCATTAACTGCCCCTTTCAAGGAGATATAGCATGTTTGTTTTCTGAAAATAGAATAGCATATACCTTTGATACAGTCAAGTCTTAGTTATCAGTTTTCCGTACCAACCATCAATAATAAAATGTATATGTCGGTCTATCGAGGAGGATGCTTAGAATATTCCAGAAGCTGCCCATCACAAAATCTCCTAACGCCAAGCCAAGAAAGAGTGGAACTGCCTTTCGGTAGAGACCGAGCCCACCGTATTTAAGGACGCTCCATTTGGCGAGCGCGCTGATAATAAACGCTGCCCAAAAGAGATGGAGATGGAAGGAGACCCCATAACCGAGCGGATGGATCGGCCACCAAAACAGCCGACTCCGTACGGCTGAAAGTAGGAGTGTTAGGGAGAAGCCGATCGTTATCGCGGCGATATGACCGCTGTTTGGGTCTTGTGGCGAAGTGAGCCACCCCTCAAGGAAGCGATACGCTCTCCCGCCGAAACTATTAATCTGTCCGCCTACTTTACCGGTATTAACGCCGAGGTTGAAGAACGTCTCTACTAACATGAAGATACACAATGGCATTGCGATGACTGTTAAGGTGAGCATAAGACGGGACAGACCTTTTACGTCAAGGTTGCCGCGTTCGGCGAGTTTGAATGCCTCAAGTTGATGCGGCATTGGATGACTCCGGTTGTCTCTGTTGAACCAGAAAAAGAGGGCAAACCAGGTCAGGTTTTGTGCCTTGATGCGCCGCGTGCCGAATATGCTGACGAGGCTATGGTGTGGTCCAATAAAGGTTGTTGAGTGAATAGGAAAGCCGATTTGTGCTCGGATGCGTGTAAGTGGAATCGCAATCGTTGCGAAATGTGCGGCAAAAAATAGGATCGCAATCCACAGTGCCATTCCGCCGCGCATTGCGAATCCGATGATGAATATTCCACCGAGAACGAGACCCAGAAATGCGCTTCTGTATCGCATCGGTTCAGCGGCATCGGCTGTTCCTCTTTGTCCAAACGCCGTACGAAATGCCCGCCAGATGTGCCGACGTGTACCCCAAAGGGCGACCGCGCAGATACCAATATACGCCCCGATGTTCTGTTCGTAAGGATAAGGAAAACCAGGAACGTTCTCCAGCCCTGTTAGGATCGCAATGAAATATTGCACTTTATAGAGAAAGAAAAAGAGGAGACAGGATGAAAGCAGTTCGAGTGGCATGAGGAATCCGAGTCCGACTGCGAATGGGTAGATAATGATTGCATTTCCGCCCCGGAGGAGTGCCGTCCACGGTTTTTCGGTGAATAGCGCGTTGAGAGGTATGTGCTTATTGGGGAATGCTGGAATAGATGGGAAAAAGATGTTGAGTCCGTTGAAAAGACTGATGATTGCGGCAATGCCAAAGCCCCACCACATCGCCCGATTGCGAAGGAATCGGTTTGTATTGTAGGCGAGTTGGTACGGGAGTTCAACGATCGGATATACGAGCCGTTCTTGTTCTGTCCACTGCTTTCGGAGGATAACGTTGATACACTGCATCACGAAGATAAGCGCGAAGGTGAAGGCGCACCACCAGAACGTCGGGATCGCCCATTTCATTAAATAATAGGTCTCAAAAAACGGTTCATCGCCGAGATAAAAGGCGCGCAGCACGCTTGAATCGTTGATTGTTAGCCAATCTGGTAAGTAGCTCCAAAACAGTTCGCGCCACTCGTTTTCGGGTGTGCCGAAATAGAAGGCGTGGACAATAATTGAGACGAGCGGGAGGAACATATCGTAAGACATGAACAGAAGTGTTATGGACATTAGCACATAGAGGCTAATCAGTTCGCCACCTGTTAGGGCGTGCTTGGCTACATATTTTTTTAACACGAGGTTGATTGTGGCGATGACCAAGAGCGTGAACACAACACTGTAGAAGGGTGCCATCAACGTCGGGAACGTGTATCGGAGTGCTTCACATTCGATATGCCATTTGTAGATGAAAGGTAAAAGTAGCAGAGATATAAGAATGGTACGGGCGGTAATTTTTTCACGGTTTGGTGTTTCTGTAGGTGTGCGTGCTGATGAAGACATAGTGAGCGTCTACTGGATGACTGGAAGTCCATGAAGGATCGTTGGCGTGTTAGCGGGAAAAATGAACCATCTGCTCATATTTTACGTTGATTTAGGTAAAAGTTCAAGGAAATCCGTGAGAAAGATTGAGGTTAATCCCGCCTCCAGAGGTATTGAATTATGAAAATTACACACGTTGAGGCGTTCGCGCTTCGGTTCCAACCCGAGAGATCATCAACACAACAGGGACCGCATTATTCCGTTGCCCCCGAAGGGTGGCGTTCCATCTATTCACGCCACCATGAGACGACGGTTGTCCGAATCACTACGTCAGACGGAATCGTCGGCTACGGCGAAGCACAAAGTCCGGTCTCCCCACGCACATCCAAAACGATTGTCGAAGATTTATGTCGTCCAGT
The DNA here is from genome assembly GCA_009845505.1 of Candidatus Poribacteria bacterium. GTDB lineage: Bacteria > Poribacteria > WGA-4E > WGA-4E > WGA-3G > WGA-3G. The sequence goes on from VXZL01000595.1 coordinate 3,611, forward strand.
ACTCATGGGAAAAGATCCGTTTGATGTGGAATACCTCTGGCAGCGCATGTTTACCTCCATGCGGGAGCGTGGGCACTATACGGGATTCTTTATTGATGCGCTCGCTGGATGTGATATTGCGTTATGGGACATCATCGGACAGGCGTCTGGCAAACCCGTTCACAAAGTCCTCGGGGGTCGGTATCGGGATAGGATTCCTTTGTATGCTGGCGTAGGAGGCACCACACCGGAGAGAGCCGTCGAGCAAGCGACTAAACACGTTTCACAAGGCTATGGTGGGTTAAAGATTCACGCAACGCACGGGCGCGCCGAGATTTTGGAGATTGTCGCGGCAGTCCGCGAAGCCGTGGGTCCAAAAATCAAATTGATGGTCGATCTCCATACCCAATACAGCGTCCCAGAGGCGATTATGCTCGGACGTGGGCTCGAGGAATTGGATGTATTGTGGTTAGAATCGCCGACGGCACCTGAAGACATCCCTGGGCAAGCAGCATTGGCAGCGGCGTTGGATATGTCGGTTGCGATTGGGGAGTGGACGCGCACGCGTTATGAATTGCGGGAGGTGTTTGAACGGCGCGCCTGCGACATCACGATGCCTGACATCGGTCGAACTGGCCTCACAGAGGGCAAACGCATCGCAAGCCTTGCTGATACCTACAACATTCCAGTGACACCACACATCGGTGGCGGTGGTATCTTATCAATTGCTGCAACCGTTCAATTTTCCGCAGCGATTCCGAACTTCCTGATTATGGAGCATTCCCCGGAAGCATATCAGATGAAAGGGCAGATCACCACACGAAAACCGACTGTTGAGAACGGGGCTTTCGTCCTTGATGATGTGCCCGGAATTGGTGTCGATATTGATACCGATGCGTTAGCAGCATTGGCGATAGAAGATTAATATCCCTTTTCCTTATCCACAACGTTGATTAAGGGTTCGCCGTTCACATAGCGATGCATGTTGTCAAGGAACGTCTGCATTGCGCGTTTGGCAATGTTCTGGGATGCACCGGCAGTATGAGACGTTAGAATCACGTTCGGAAGGGTCCAGAGTAGATTGTCGGGTGGACACGGTTCGGTATAGGTGACATCCAATCCTGCGCCTGCCACTTTTCCACTTTTTAGTGCAGCGACCAAGGCATCCTCATCAACCACCTTGCCGCGACTGACGTTGATAAAGAAGCAACCCTCTGGCAGGGCATCAAATTCGGCATGAGACAGCAATTTGTGGGTTTGCGGTGTGATTGGGCAACAGACCGTCAGCACTTCGGAACGGGAGAGAAATTCGTGTAACTGATCGAGTTGTCCTAATTCGTCAACGGTGTCCGGTTTTTCCATCGGTTCTGGGTCTACCGCAATCACTTCAAAATCGAATGCTTTGGCGCGTTGGGCGACTGCCCGACCAATACCGCCGAGTCCGAGGATTCCCATTGTCATTCCAGACACTTCGACGCATGGGAGCCACTTCCACTCTTTCTCACGCATCAGGTCGAGTTGTGTGTTGATGCCACGGGTTAGGGAAAGTAGCAACGCGAAGGCGTGCTCAGCAAGTTGGGGTCCATACAGACGCTTGCTGTTTATGAGTGTGATGGGACTCTCTTTGAAGGCGGGATACATCGACCTTTCCACCCCGACGAAGGGCTGCATCACCCATTGCAAGGATGTCGCGTGTGGGAGTGCCTCCTCCGACACCACGCCGTAGAGAATTTCAATATCTGAAATATGGTCCTTCAGTTGTCCGCCTTCGGGTAGAAATTGGATTTCCATTTCTGATGGGGCATCCTGCAGCATATCTGCAACTTCTTGGCTGATTCCACTGGCAATCAAGACTTTGTGTTTAGCCATTGATAGTCTCCTTCGTTATAGAATTTCCTGTGATAGCCTTTCACATGTGCCGAAGTTTAGCACAAATTGGGGGGACTGTCAATAGGAAGTTTCTCCTTAAAAACAGATAGGCGCGGTTTCCCAACCGCGCCTATCGTTCCTAATACGCATTCGTATGATTGCTGACGGCTATTTGAGAATCTGATTTCTCAGATTTCGCTTTATCCAATCCGTTTTTGGCGGGCGTTGATAGCATACCATAGAAGCCTTGTAATGCTGAGGGGCTGAGGACTTTTCGATGACCGACTCCCATAGCGAATGTTACGATGCCTGCGTCCCATCGCGCTGTAGAGGGCAGTCCTTTTCACGCGTATCCGTCTTAAGGCTCCTGGACCCGTCAATTTTGACATTTCCGCATCCTCCGAGCAAGTCGCATCTTGGTTTTTCAAATCGTAACGTAAAAAAGCGGCATTGGGTTACAGAATTGTGCATAATCATAGTGAGGAGTCGGAGTTAGAAACCCCTCCCACAGGTATTGGGGTACCGCCTCCATCATAGTTAGAAGTCGCGACTGCGAGGTCGCTCCTACAGAGGAACTGAATGCGCTACCGACGACCATTTTCCGCTTGACAGATTCCACTAAAACCCTTACGCTCAAGGAAAACCGAATCTCCCTTTACGGCGCGAAAGCGAGCAACACTATGCTGCAGCTAAAATATGCACGTTATACTCCACACGACGCGTATCTCCGTTTAACCAATGCACATTACATGCTTGACGTAGATAGACGAAGCGGTGTTATTAATTGAGAGTTCGTTTGTCTCCGGTCATTCTTCCTATATCCTCGCGACGCGGGCAAGCGGCAAAGGCGACCACCTGCTTATTGTCCCACAAGGCGACACTCCCTTGGAAGCGATCTCTGGGTATGGGCTTTTTCCTGAAACGGAGATGCGGTAGAGACCTTGATGAAGGCGCGGGCGAGGTTCATCGTGGAGAATCAACGCGTCATGGATCCGGACGATCTCTGCCACTACAGTTTTCGGATTTGGAATAACGATGCCGAAAGGCTGATTGTAGAAGAAGAGGCACCTTGTGGTTCAATTGATATGGGGGGCAGCGATGATCGGTGCTTCGCGCCACCGGTATTCCTCGCCGGAAAGAACGTCTATTACCCCAACGAGCAGGAAATTCACGCCCTTGATGAATTTATAGAGAACTTTCTCTACCGCAAACTGCAGGATAAAGACAACTATCAGGTACTGAACTCGCTCATTGGACTCCGTGAGGGGTCGTGGCGGCGATGGGACTACGTCTGGCGTATCTACAACTATCCGCATGTCTATAACATCTACTATCAAATGTATCGGATTACGAAACTACACGGAATAAAGACGACTCGCGAACCCTTGGAGTACCTCAGACTTGCCTATCACACGGCTTATGCTTCTTACCAAGATTCCACTTACGAAAGCGTCTACGAGACGAAGAATTACATCGACTACCACCGTGGGAACATGTCCAAAACGCATGCCCCGATGGGTTCGCCGATTCTGGCACATCTTCTGAGATCGCTGAAAATGGAAGGTATGCGGACGGAATACCGGATGCTCTTAGACGCTATTGAGGGATGTCTCCCGTTTTTCCTTGAGGAGGAATATCCGTTCGCGTCGGAGTATTGTTTCGATCACGCCTCAAAAGCGGCGTTATACTACTTAGCGCAGGTCGCTGACGATGAACCGTTGAAAAAGCGCACTGTGCAGACAATCCTCGCCAGTCGCGATACAACCCCGATGTGGTTCTCCTACTGCACGAACATGCGGTATATCGGGTGCTACCCGACACCGCTCTTGGCGCGTCCGCTCTTTGATAGATTTGAACAGACGGGGGATCTCCACTACTTACAAAAGGCTTACGGTGCGGCTTTGGCTGTCTGGAGTTGTGTCGATCCATCTGGCAAGGGCTACAACGGCAGGGAGTGGCGGTTCAACCCACCGGAGAAAGGATCACCGGAATACAACTATTATCGCAACGGCTGTTTCTCTGGCGAAGTCGGCATGGGATTATACGGCAACTTGAGTATGCTGAAATCCTATCTCATCCAGGATCCTGATTTCGGGCTTGTCGGTTACGGATGCGCTGTCTCCGAGACAGCGGACGACTACACCCTCATTCCACAAGACGGGTTAGGAGTCAGGGGCTCCTTCGTACCGCTCGGTGTGACACTGGAGACGGTAAAGGCACGCATTGAGAAGGCGACACTCGCAAAGGACCTACGACGGTTGGAACTGGTCTTATCGAAGCCGTCCAAGCACGCTGATTGCGCGCATATCTCTATCCGTGGGATGCGGTTCGGTGCGTACCGATGTAGTACAGGCAGGGTCAAACATGGCGAGCAACTTGAATGGGAAGTGCCTTATGCAGAAGGACAAGAAACCCTCTGCCTAACGCTAACTGCCAAATAGGTAGGCGAGGTTTCCTAACCTCGCCGTTCTTCTTGTTAAAAAGGGAAGGGGACTGGTTAGACCAGTCCCCTCTTGACGTTTCACCAAGTTTTAGATGTTATGCTGCTAATGCCGAAACCGCAGCATCCTCGCTATCGAAGTGTTCAAAGAGACTCACAATCCGGCTCACAGCCACCAAGTCTTTGATGTGTTTCCCAACGTTGATGACCCCGATACGTCCTTGTTTCCGAGCTGCTGTGGCACGTGCTTCCATGAGGGCAAAGAGTCCTGAGCCGTCAATCTTATTGACCTTCTCGAAATTGATAAGGATACGGGGTGCATCGGAGGTCTCTATCTGTGGTGAGATGACTTCCCGTAATTCTGTTACTGAGGGTCCTACTATCTTTCCGTTGGGTTCCAAGATTGCGATGCCATTTTCCTGGCGAATTTGGGTTCTCATGATACTTTCTCCTTTTTATTTCCTAAACCATTTGCGTTTAATTTTTTTATACTCTCTTAGCGTTCTATTGATGTATTCGTTACGTTAGTCAGATTCTATGAAAAAAGGTTCGTTTTTCGCCAATCTTTCTTATCCAACCTCGCACGTTCTGACGGAAGTATCTCTAATCTGTGTCATCCGCGATTCAGACAATTAAATAGCAAACATGCCCCAAACCTGCTATACTTATAGTATGCGCAATACGATACTCGAACCCCGCACAAAAATCCTGATGATGCTCATTGCAGGGTGTCTCGTTATCCTGCTGGATAGTCCGACGGCATTGTTCGTCTGTTTTCTCGGTAGCCTAACGCTGATTGCCGCCTCCGTGCCGACGTGGCGGCAAATCGGACTCCTCTGTACCTTCCTCTTTTTCACGACTTGGGGCTTAATTTACAGTCAAGCAATCTTCTATAATGAGTTTCCGCGCACCGTGCTATTCACACTCGTGCCTGCCGATCTACCGCTCATCGGGAAGATGACAGGCGGCATCCGCGTCTATCGGGAAGGCTTGTTTCACGGCATTGTCCAATCTCTGCGCTTCAACACGACGCTGGTCATAGGGTGTTTTATCGTCTGGACGACGCAACCCCGCGATCTCCTCCTCGCACTGACACAATTGCGCGTGCCATCGACACTCGCTTTCATGGTGACAACGGCACTGCATTTCATTCCAGTTATTGCAAATGAAGCAGCGACAGTTCTCCGCTCGCAACGGTTGCGAGGGTTCCGGTATCTTCGGCTCAATCTACTCGCCACGTGTCGTGGGGTGCTGAATAGTTTTCGTCCAATCTTGGCGGGGAATATTCGGCATGCGACGCATCTCAGCGAATCCGTTGAAAGTCGAGGATTTTCAGCAGAGACGATGGCGGAACGCACTTCACTGCGGACCCTGAAGATGGGAATGTTGGATTACAGCCTGCTGACGATCCTGTTTGCCTGTTTGGTTGGCATCATCGCGTTGAAGCTGCTCTATTTTTTCTATGCGAACGATATCTATTACGGGTCGTGGTTGCGGGGTATTTATACTTTTACGCGTGAGGTGTTGTGAGGGGTTACGGGTTTTGGGTACTGGGTTGTGTTTAGGGGTTAGCGGTCAGATTTGGGTTGATGAATTGGGGTGTTTTGTTAGGAAGAATTGGCGAGGTTAGAAACCTCGCCTACCGTGGTTGGTGAGAAGCGGGTTAGCGTCCGACCTCCCATGCAAGATGCTGCAATTCCGGTCCAATCAGTTTTTCCCATGCCAATTCCACTGCAGCCGTTGATCCCGGCGTGGAGATAACCACTTTCCCACGATAAACACCAGCCGTTGCTCTTGAGAGCATCGCCGCTGCGCCGACCTGATCATAGCTGAACATCCGAAAGAGTTCCCCAAATCCGGGGAGCGTCTTTTCCAACTTACGATTGAGAATATCGAACGTCGTGTCGCGTGGCGCGATACCTGTGCCGCCGTTGAAAAGGATAACCTGTGCATCGCTTTCCGCCATTTTATTTAACACAGCAGCGACTTGGTCGGGTTCGTCTTTGATGATCTGATAGGCAGCGACGCTGTTTCCCTCTGCAGCGAGTTGTTCACGTAAAAATGCTGCATTTTTGTCTGTTTCGGGGGTACGTGTGTCGCTCACGGTGACAATAGCGACAGCGACAGGCCCCTCTTCGGTTGCCATTTCTCTGTGTTGTTGTGTGCTTGTGGAAGTTGTTGCCATAGTAGCTCCTTTTTGTTGTTATGATGAATTGTCCAAATATGTAAGCGGCTGTAGGGACACTCCTTGTGGGTGTCCGAAGCGTCCTTAAACTTCGTTCAGAGAAAACCTCAGCGTTGCGTTTGGTCTCTTGTCGAGATAACTGTGAGAACTGGTGTCATCTGCTGCCGCAGGACAGATGAGTTCAACATGATAGTCTGTATATTTTGGTTCCCCAAGGTTCATCCATGCCTCCATTAGTTTAGTGAAGCGTCCGACGTGTTGTTGGTTGCCATAGACCTCCATACGTTTCTCCGATCCAAAGAGCCAGCCGGAGTAAGGAAGATATAAGGCAGGTGCTTCCCTGTGAAGATTTTCTATGTGGGATTGGATCGTTGCATCCATGGTAATTCGTAATGTGATTGTCAGTTGTTGGTTATTATGGTAGATCCAAAAAATAAATACACATCTTGTAGGGGCAGCCCTTGTGGCTGCCCACTCATCTTATTGGTTTGGAAATGCTTGGTTTAGGTGCTTCGGCATTGTAAAGAAGCGTCCGCCTGTCTTTTCAACAAGAGTCTTTTGAAAATCTGTGGGACCCGGATGTCCGATAATATAAGCACGGATGCCTAATGACAGACATAGATTAAGCGCATCTTCAGGTGGATATTTTCCGGTTGTCGGTTCGTCTGTCAGGATGAGCAAAAATCGGCTGGCATACGGACTAAATTTCACTTTCGGAACGCCTTCGACGATTGCATCAATGAGGTGTTCGTCGCCGCCAAATGGGTCTTCCATATAACTCTCCAACATCGCCTCGTTGAGGGGCATCTGCGTAACGACAGCACCGTTGATGACCTTGATTGCGTCTTTCGCTTCAGCAAACCGGATGAGTCCAATGCGATAGTTAATCGGTAGAATGTCTAACCTACCGAGTAGCGTGCTTAAACCGAGCATGACGGCTTGAGACTTCCCCCCCATACTCCGGCTGTAATCGAGCATAACGACGATATCCACAGCCGGTTCGTATCCTTTTACCGCCTTGTCAGGCGACGCGCTGAGTGCTGCGCCGTCGTAGATGTTCAATCGGTTATCTTCACTGCGAATGGTGAACATCCGCCGCCGATTCCGGTCGTTCATGAGCCATCGGCTTCCCCGTTTTTGCGTCATAGCCGTGAGGCTTGTAGAGGCGTTCCAACTTTCGGGGTAGATACCGGAGTAGACGTTCAACTTGTTGTCCTCTTTCCGAACCGTGTAGATACGTCCGTTAGTATAGTCGGTGATGACCCATAAGTCACCCTTCTGTTTCTCCCAGACCGTCGCACTTCCGAATAGGTTGTCAATACCGGCTAAGCGGGCACCGTTTTTTCTGAATTCACGCTGTAGTTTCTTCATTGGCACGTCGCCGTCTTCGAGAAAGACTTCAAACTGAGATTCCATGCTGAACAGGAGTTTACCACTGTTGCGGCGCAGGTCAGTAGCGATGTCTCGAAACACCTTCATGAACCCTTCATTGGCGACGCGATCACTCGGAAGCGTGGAGGCATTGACGACATCTCCGGGAATCCGCTGCCAGAGTCCGCCTGTCATCTCCGCTAACTCTTGCTGAAACTGCTCTGGATATCCGAGCACGTTGACGCGTATATCCTCAAGTTGATAGAGTTCGATAACCTTCTGCCGCATCGTTTTGTAAGCGTCCGCCTTTTTGAGATGTGTTGAGGCGGGTTCGTCGGTTACAAGGACGATATACTTATCGGCATCGGCGTGGAAGTCGATGTAATGCGGTGTGTCTGTGAGTGCGTCAAGCGCGTGTTCGTTGCCGCTGAGGGTGGCTTTTTGCATCCGCCTGCGGAGCATGCTGACTTCGGGTAACAGGGAGCGGATTTCAATCCTTTGACCCTCTCGCCGGACGCTGAATTCGGACATACCGAGGTGATACTCCAAGTTGACGAGATCGAATTCATCCGTCATAGCGTAGAGGTTTGCAGCGACTTCTTGGATGTTATCCCGCATGCTGGCACTGGTGTCGAGGACGAACACGACGTTTACTTTATCCAATTCCCGCGTTCCGATGATATGGTCAGCAATGTTTTTGAGTGCTTTGGCGAACGGATTGCCGGGACCCTTACCGCTGCCTTCGCCAGTGTCCCCACCGTCTCCCTCCCCGACAGTCCCGATTTCAGAGACACCTGTAGATTCCAGCCTGTGGAATCCACCGCCGCCCTCGCCTTTGACGCGTTGCCGTAGGCTCTCTACGCCCGCTCCCGGTGTCGTTTGAAAAGGGCTGTCTACCGATTCAGCGATCGGTGTTGCACGGCTATTGTACCGTTCAGCATCCGTCGTTACGTCTGGGAGTATTGTTTCCGTGTCCGACACAGATTTCGTCGCGTTGTTAAGCAGTGCCTCCTCCGACTGCCGAATTGTCTCATCCATTAAGTTGGCAGAAGCGAGTAAATCTAAATGGCGTTGATTTGCGTCAGTAGTGTCATCGGTACGCTTCGGAATGAGAATTGTCTTAGGTGGCGGCGGTTTGAGGGTACGCCGCTGTTCTCGGAAGGCTTTGGGATTGATGAGTTCCACTGCCAGCGCGTCTTCATTACCGATGTGTCGGTCCGCGTAGAAAGAGAACATAAAGATAATGGCAAGGGTCAGGTGGACAATACCCGCAAAGAGCAATGCGCACACTGAACGTTGTCGTCTACGGGACCGGTTCATGATATTTTCTCCATTGTATTTCTAAAGAGACTATCTCTTTTTAACTTCTCCCCAGGTCATGGTTAGCAGGTTCGGTTGGGGTGAAACCGGCAACGCGTATGCCGGGTCAAACCAGTCTCCTCCAGTATTCCATGAAAGATGATGCGTCAACTGGGTCCGAACACCACTGTTCAGATCCAGTTTGAAAATCTGAAAATTTCCATGAGTTTCCTGTGTATAAAGCACCTCTTTTCCGTTGGGTGATAGAGCAGGATATTGTGCGTAGGGGCCGTCTTCTTCGATAAGTTGCTGGAGTCCGGTACCGTCTCGGTTTACGATATAGATTGTCATTTTCGCCTGCCATACATCCCACACGCCTCTCTTCGCCTCGACCGGTGGCAGCGGATGCTTATTCCAAGTAAAAGCGAGGTTGTCTCCTGCAGCAGACCAGGACGGATCGCGTTGAAAATTCACTGCTTTCTTGGGGAGGAGTTGTTTTTGTGCGCCTGTGCGGACGTTGATAAGTGTGAGGCGTCCACCAACATTACAAGCAATTTCCATGCCATCTGGCGACCATGCAGGAAAAGAGGCATCCGCAAGCGGTTCTGCATCTTGTTCTCCAAGGGTCGCAATATGGAGAGTAATCGATAATTTTCCCCAGTTTATGCGTTCGTAAGCGAACTGCGTACCATCGGGTGACCAAGTTGGATCTGTCCTCCAATCTTCTATCTTGAATTTAAAGTAGCGTCGTACATTGGATCCATCGGGATCCATCCAGTACAAGTCCCGCGTACCACCGCGATCGGAGACGAAAAGAATCTTCTCACCGGTAGGAGACCAGACGGCTTGTTGGTCATCTGCGCGGTGTCGTGTTAGGTTCACTTGTTCACTACCGTCGGGGTTCATAATGAAAACGTCGCGATTGCCATCGCGCGTGGAGGTAAACAGGATTTTGGGGGTCGTCGGTGCTTCTGCGAAAATTGGAGGAACGCTTGTATTCAACGTCCATAGGATAGATATTGCAAAGGTTAACAATCGTCCCATTTTCATAAAGCGTAACCCAAGAAATCAAAATCCGTTTTCATAATAGTAGCGAAAGGGCATCGGTGTTTTTGCAGAATTCAGATTATTTTATTATACCATAGGAAACGGAGTAGAACAAATTAAAGTTGACAAGTTCTCTGCTTAATGATACACTTTTAAG
>VXZL01000279.1 GCA_009845505.1 Candidatus Poribacteria bacterium
ATAAAAGTAAAATAAAAGTCAACGCATCGCGCGACCTAAAAGGTAGTGTTTATATTGACAAGTGTCTTGAAAAGCGTTATCGGAACGCTCCTCGTTGGGATTACGTGTTTGGTTATAGGGACAGGGTTTATTATGTTGAAGTTCATCCGGCGGATAATACACGGAAAGTAAGAGAAGTCACAGCGAAATTGCAGTGGTTAAAACAGTGGCGCAAACGTTCCGCGAGGAGTCTTGAAGATTTGGAGAGTCAGAGTACTTACCACTGGATTTCCACTGGAAGAACTCTATCAACCATAAAAAGAGGTAGATACCTTCAGATATTAGCGCAAAATGGGATCCGTGGACCAGACTCTGTATTGAGAGCTGATGATGTTTCGTAAACGTGGAAATGCTTTGGTTCGTCTTGTTTATTAACACACTCTGGAGGAAAAAGTATGACAACGTATCGAGCAGGCGTAATCGGTTTGGGACGTATGGGTAGCACTTTTGATGACGAAATAACACAAGGTGGATCAATCTTTTTGCCGTATTGCCACGGTCCAACTTACCATGCTGCACCGAATGTGGAACTATCTGCAGGAGCTGATCTGCACGCCGAACAAGCGGCGATCTTCGGTGAGCGATGGGGACTGAGTTCTGAGCATATCTACAGCGATTACCGTGAAATGCTGGAGAAAGAAAATCTTGACATCGTGAGCGTCTGCACGACAGCACGGATCCGATCGACTATTGTGCAGGATGTAGCCCGTTCCAGTGTCAAGGCGATCTGGGCAGAGAAACCCATTGCACTCAGTCTCACCGAAGCGGATGCGATGGTGGAGACCTGTCGGGCAGAAGGAGTCGCGCTGGCGATTAATTGTGCCAGACGTTGGAATCCGTTCTTCAGCGAAGCACGGCGGCTCATTGATGACGGCGAAATTGGCGATGTGCTTCAGGTGACGGTCTATGCGCAGTGTGGATTGTCGCATAATGGGAGCCATGCCATTGATATTTTGCGCTATATGGCAGGTGGGAATGTGGAGTGGGTCTTTGGTGAGATGGAATCCGATGAAGCCGCCGCGGGTGAAAGTGATCTACAGGGAAACGGCTACCTCGTTTTTGATAACGGGGTGCGTGCGTATCTCCGCAGCACATCGTGTGGCGCGGCACCGTGGGAAGTCGATGTCATCGGCACAACGGGACGTATCCGTTCTGTCAACAATGCCGAGACGTTCGAGTTGATTCGTGTAATTCCCGGTGGACGGCGTGGACGTGGTGTGCCTGCGACATGCCCATTCCCAATCCCCGTGCGAATGCAAGGTATGGGACTGACAATCGTTGAGGATCTCATTAGTGCCATTGAGAATGGAACGTCTCCGAAGTGTTCAGGCGAAGATGGACGTGCTGCGTTGGAGGTGGCTATGGCACTTCGGGAATCGCATCGCTGTGGTGGTGTAAAGGTTGAACTACCTATTGAAGACCGTAGCCTTCGGATTCTCTCATCAGAAATTCAGAATGATGACACTCCAGCTCGAGTTCGACGCTTACAAGCGAGTTAATGGAAATCGCGGGTACGTTACAAATTCCCGAAATAATGAACTCACAGACCGCAGAGAATCGAGGCAAGGAGAATTACATGAAGCCAGCAGATTATGCGTTTTTTAAAGAAAATGGCTATATCTCACTCGGTAAGATTCTGAGTGCTGCCGAGGTTGCGGATTTTGTTCATATCTTTGATCGAGACCGCACTGAGGTTCAAGATCATTGGTATCCCATTGGACATTACCAGACTGTGAATTGCGACGCACTTCTGACTTCACCTGAATTCGACAACGTGATTCGGCATTCCATCGTTATGGATTGCCTACACATGCTGATGGGTAATGCGCCTTGCTTTTCAGAAATCTGCGTCCGGCACATGGCACCGTACGATGGTGAACTGAATCGCGGCTGGCATCGAGATGGTCCCAAGCACTGGCTTGAACACCCGTTGCGTATCGGGTTCATACAGTTGATGCTGTATCTGACCGATGTTGATGAAACGACGCACTGTTTCTCCTTATCGCCGGAATCGGTGGACGCTGAGATTCTCGCAACAGACGCGCAGTTGGATCGTGGCGGAATTGTTGATTTGTACGGACCCGCCGGGACAGCCGTACTATTCAACATCGGTGTTTTACACACCGCTACGACCCGTCCCACTCAGGAAGAACGCAAGACGGTACAAGTCTATTACGGGCATCCGAACCGTCGGTACTTGAGCGAGGATTCGTTGATACCTGCCGAACTTTGGCGAGACCATCCCGATCCTGAGGTGCGCGCCTTTTACAGTGTGCTCAACAACAAAACTCGCGATTACCTCGAACACACGGCTTCAATGGGTGAACTATCGTTTGAGGACACTTTGGCACTCCTTCGTGAACTGGATGTCAAGCACCGTAAGCGGCCGCAGTGAAATCGGTTCTGTGTTTCTACCAACTCGAAATGAAATCCTCTACATCGAAATCCGCTGGCATGTCCGTCAGTTGATAACGCATTACACGGGATGTTCTGTCGGGAACGGACCGTGCAATCTCTGCCTCAATCTTCTGGTATAGCGTCGAGAACCGTTGCCAGATACTTTCGGCAGCTTCGGCAGAAAAACGCTCTGCGAAGTCTTCATAAAGATGGAAGTTGAGTCGATGGGCAGAGATTGCGCCGATGCGCCCCTCAACCGAAAGTTTCTTGACTTCGGGATCTTTGAGTGTGTGGACTTTATCCGCTAACTTCGAGAGAAATACGACAGCAACCATGCGTTCTTCTTCACCCGGATGCAGTTTCGCTAACCCCTCTCGAAAACTATCGGCATCCCTGTTATACATGGCGTGAAAGGTTGCTTCAATCACATCACACTGTTCCGTATGGAGTTGGAAGAAGTGTTCAAATCGAGTGCGAGCCTCAGTGGGAAGGTGTTGTGTGAATTCCAAATTCCAATAAAATTGGTCAACGATTGGATACGAGTCCCCACCGAAGGCGCGATAGCCAAGGTGAACAGTCCGTCTCAATTTCGTGCTATAGTTGCTGCCCCAGTGCAAGCCCATGTGGCTATAGACGACTCCATCGCCTGCCGAGAGTTCAATCGGGATCCCACCCGGTATCGGTTCCTGCGAACGTGTTAATAGATGTTGATGTTCTTCGGGTGTGTTCGGACGACAATAACTTCTCGGCACGAGCCAGAACACGCTATCATCGTAAAGCGGGATGTTCCACTGGACATATCCCGGTCCGTTTTTAACATAATCCATCTGCATGCCCTTGAGCGGTGCCTGTACCGTCGGATCAATATCACGATGCCAACTGGCGGGACCGTGATCTTGTACTGGGTTACACATCAGTGCCATCAGCGTTATTGCTGCATGAGGTGCTCTCATGAGTTGCTGACTCACACCAAGCGTATTCTCATGAAGGCAAAATTCGACGGTATTGGCAGTCGCTGTGTCAACGACCTCATCGAAAAACACCCTCGGTTGCCCACTGGTTGTCCAAACGCCCCCCGGTTTTTCGTCCGGTTTCCGTTCTCTTGCCCAGATTACTTTTTGTTTCTCAACGAGAGTTTCAAAATTCGTCCTCAGTTCCTCTAACTGATCCGGTGGAACAACCTTTCGTAACACGATGTAGCCGTCATTAATGAGTTGTTGTGGATCTACTTTCATCGCCAGCCCCCTTTAAATCAAGGTTACCACTCAGGTCGGATTTACCGCGATTGTTGAGAGACAGCAGTGTTCCAATTGATGCTTATATTATTCGTGAATTCCGTCTTCATGTCAAGTGGTAAGACTACGGCTAAAAGTCCATTTTGATGTCAGAGATTTCGATTGACAAGGATGCAGTCAGGTAGTATAGTTACGCCGAGTTCAATTTGTCATCCGATAGAATTATGAATTCAAAACGTGGGGTAGTGTTAAAACATATAAACCCGTTTCGCTACGATCAAGTATTAGAATTTGGCAAGAAATGTACCAAGAACAGATACTTCAGATTAATGGCGTTCGGCTCTGGACAGCCGTTCAAGGAACAGGACTACCGATGGTGCTTTGTCATGGTGGTCCTGGTGGTTACGATTATCTCTCGTCCGTGGCTGACATGGTTTCTGACTTGTGTCAGGTCGTTCGGTATGATCAACGCGGAAGTGGACGTTCACAACCGATAGGTCCCTACGACGTATCTACATTTGTCGATGATTTAGAAGGATTGAGAAAACATTTCAACTTTGAACGTTGGATTGTTGGAGGACATTCGTGGGGAGCGGGACTTGCGTTAGCCTACGCCGTTAGGTTTCCAGCTCGGACAGTAGCCGTTCTTCATATCGCGGGTACGGGTATTGATGACCGATGGCACGATGAGTATCGCGAAAATCGGTTAAATGCACTCATTGAATCAGAGCGCGAAGAATATCAACGTCTGCGGACACAAAGGGAAGACGCTAAAGGGGCTAAGGGGGAACGGATATTAGACCGGCTTCGCACCTTGAGTCGCAAAACAGATGTATTTGACCCAAATTGTGTCGATAATCTTCCAAGTTTTGATGAATATCCAATCAGCAATGCGGCAAACGAAATGGTCGGCGCAGATTGGAAGCGTTACACCACAGATTCAAAATTCCAGCAATCTGTTTACAATCTACCTATGCATGTTCTTTTCCTTCATGGTGCTTGTGATCCGCGTCCAGGGCACTTTATAGAAACATTAGCCTCCAAATTATTTTATGGAACGTTTGTGTCGATTCCTGAATCAGGCCACTACTTTTGGGTGGAGAAGCCTGATGAGGTAAAAGCAGCACTCAGGCAGTTTGTAGTGGATTATGTAATTAACGATACAGTATGAGCAAGTGAGGTTTAGGAGGAAAAATGAACGGAAATCCTGAGGAGGGACCATGCTAATTCGCGGCGAAGACAGTGCGATTGATCTTCCGTCCACACTCACAGAAGAAGAGAAATGGCACTATGATCTGTTTGGCTATCTGGTGCTTCGACAGGTAGTGTCGCCAGCAGAGGTCGAGCAAATGCTTGGGATCGCGAATAGGTGGTTTGCGGATCCCGAAACAGTACCTGAACCGGTGAATGTCACCCAAGACGAATACAGCGGTGTACTGAACAATGTTCAGTACGGTGATCGGATTTTCGAGCGATTATCGCTCAATGAGAAGGTGATGCGGGTTGTGATGGGCTTGATGTGGAATCGTCCGAGACTCTTTAATTCCGCTCTTGTTCTGCAGAAGCGACGCTCTATCTCTGAGGATGAGAAGGAGAGACTCCACCGCGATACCAGCGGTTTTGAATTTCCCGATGGTTTTCATAATCCACACAACGATTACCAAGCCGGAAACGGACAGATTTATAGCAATTATGTCAACACCGCCATAACACTCGTTGATGTGCCGAAAGACAACGGCTTCATGTGTATCCCCGGCACGAATAAATCCCTAATTCAGCTGCCGACGACACTTGACATTGATAACGAGTGGGCACCTGCAATCACTTTTGAACTCAAGGCAGGGGATTGTCTTGTCTTCTCGCCGAGACTGATGCACGGTGCAAAATTTTGGAAAGTTGATTACCCACGCCGGGTCGTCTTCAATCGGTATCAATTCAGTTTCTACTTCAATGAGAACTATAATCTCCCGATAGAAGCGCATCGGGATCGTATCTCTACAGACCAATACGAACTGGAATCTGTCCAACGGAGCGAAAAGGGATTTGCTAAACGGATCCTCAAAAAAATGGAGAAGGGCGAAGAACTATGCTGACACAGGAAGAAAAGTGGCACCTTGATCTACTCGGCTATTTTGTGGTGCGCGATGCCGTACCGAAAGCGGATGTTGAACTGATGAAGGCGCAGATGTTCGAGTGGTACGAATGGGATGCGTCAGATTTCAAGCCGCCGATGCGAATCAACGCACCAGAGGGAAAACCGTGGTGGGTCTACAACATGCACTATGGGCATGAAGCCTTCCAACGGCTCATTTTGAATCCAGAAATCCTACGTGTGGCGACTGCTCTGACGTGGAACTACCCGCGGGTTTTCGATGTTGTTGCGAATATTTGCTATCCAGATGCAGACGGCCTGGAGCTGCACGGTGGACATAAGGGTTGGTTTAGGAGTCCACATCACCAATACCAAGTTGCCAATGATGAGATCTTCGCGAGTTTCTTTAATCTCTCCGTTTCGTTAGTGGATGTGCCACCCGGCAACGGGTTTGCCTGTATTCCGGGAAGCCATAAATCCGAATTCCAGTATCCCGAACACATCACGATGGACGATCCACCGCCGACGGTCCACAACATTCCAGTCAATGCTGGCGACTTCATCGTGTTTTTGCCGAACACGCGACACGCCGGAAGACGCTGGAATCACGGCGCGTACCCTCGGATGACGGTGTTCTTGCGCTGGGTCTATGCGAAACAGTTTCATCACGCCGATTCATCTTGGTGGTTTCCTTTTGATGAACACAAAGACAAGATTCCAGAGGCACTCCACGATCTTGAGAGCCGTGACCACGGGCAGCGGGGAGCATTGAATGCTCTCATAGATCCCTTTAAAGTGGATGTTCCTGAATGATAGGCGTGTTTGGTTTTTAGTCAGTGAAGGTAACGGGCAATAATGCACTTCGCATTTGAGCGAGTACGCCGCAGAATTGCCCTACTACAAACTGGAGATCGCTCCTAATGTTTAGGGAACTGAGTAACTCTAAAAAAAGCGTTGACGTGGAGTTGGAGAATTGGTAGGATGCACAAGGATACCATTCTTTGTGTTACAGACTGGAGAATTAGATGTCAACCCCGACGAACCGAGAAGTGATTGCCCAGTGGCGTGATGAACCCGCCCCACTGCTGTCATTACTGCACGCCTTCCATGATCGAGACGGATTTATTTCAGAGGCAGTCCTTCGCGACATCGCAGTCGGACTTCGGATTCCGCTCGCCGAACTCTTTGGCACCGTAACGTTTTATCACCATTTTGCGCGCGAGGTTCCAGGGCAGAGCGCACCGCGCGTGTGTACTGGACCCGTTTGTCGATTACAAGGTGGTTTGGAAATTCTTGAGGCACTCAAAGACGAAGGCGCGATACCAATGCCGTGTGCTGGGAGATGCGACGATTGTGTGCCAGTGTTGAGAGGGCATGAAGTTTTCGTCGGAAAACAAGCAGATGCCCTTTCTGTGGAACCCACACCGCTACCGCCACCATATCCGGGCGACAGTGAAGAATGTGTCTTCGCCGAAATTCGCGAACCTGAACGCAATACACTGGCAGGCTACCAGCGCACTGGTGGCTATGAAGCGTTAACACGTGCGGTAACAAGGCTCGCTCCAACAGATGTGATTGAAACACTTAAAGAGAGTCAACTCGCGGGTAGGGGCGGTGCCGGATTTCCGACGGGTATGAAATGGGAGTCAGTTCTGAACGCTCCTGGTGAACCGAAGACAATCGTCTGTAACGCAGATGAGGGGGAACCCGGGTGTTTCAAGGATCGGGTTATTCTTGATTATGACCCGCACGTCGTAATTGAAGGGATGGTACTTGCTGCTTACGCGACAGGTGCGACGCGAGGCTTTATCTATCTTCGGTATGAATACCCAGAAACCCTCAAAATACTTGAACGTGCACTTGGAGAAGCAGCGGCAGCAGGACTGCTTGGCGATGCTATCCTTGGTGAAGACTTTAACTTCCATATCTATATTCGACGCGGTGCTGGTGCTTACGTCTGTGGTGAGGAAGGGTCGCTGTTGAACAGTTTGGAGGGGAAACACCCGTTTCCAAGGAACCGTCCGCCGTATCCTGTGACACATGGGTTTGAAAATTTACCAACTGCTGTAAACAATGTCGAAACCCTCGCCGCTGCTGTTCAGATTGTTCGACACGGTGCAGCATGGTATAAAAGTCTGAGTTATGACGAAAACTTAGCCGGAACAAAGATTATTAGCGTCTCTGGAGACATCCAAAGACCGGGGAATTATGAAGTGCCGTTCGGGTTGCCGTTAAAGGTGCTTCTCTACGAGTGGGCAGGCGGCGCGCCAGAAGGACGTGAGATTCAAGCGATTACAACGGCAGGATTGTCTGGTGGATTTATCGCTCGGAGTGACCTTGATAGGACAATTGATGAACCGAGTTTCCAAGCGGTGGGTGCGATGCTTGGCGCAGCGGGAATTATGGTGTTTGATGATACGCGGGACATACTTGATGTCGCACGCAATGCGATGGAATTTTTTGCTGAGGAATCTTGTGGGAAATGTTTCCCGTGTCGGATTGGGACGCAACGATTAACGGAACTTTTGTCGGCACCGTTGCAACCGAATTCAGAAGCGTTGATTTCAAGAATCGGGGCGGTCATGAAGGCGACGAGTGCGTGTGGGCTTGGGACGGCTGCGCCCAATATTACGGATAGTCTGCTCCGTTATTTTTAATAATTAAATCCGGGCGTTGATTCCCTAAAATTGTTAAGAGACTCACTTTAAGTTATGAAAGGTGTGTTAACGATTGGAACACTGCAAGGACAACGGACGTAGCAGGGGTCCCCGTAGCGAACAGCGTGCGGGGCGAGAGTGAATCGTTAAAAATATGTGGAGTCGGGGGTTTGTTCTTCTTTGCAGCATCGTGTTTGCCGTCGGCCTGGTAACAGGACCCGTACAGATGCTTTTTCCGGTCTATGCCGAAAGGATCTTAAAAGAGACGGCACTGTTTGCGGCACTACTGCGCGCGCTTCCTATTGGACTCGGAGGTGTTTCGGCACTGATTGGTGGCACACTCAGCGACCGGTTCGGACGGAAACCGACCTTGCTGATTGGGATGACAGGGGCAGTAGTGATAGGCGGGCTATTCACAACCCAAACGCCTTTGTTTCTTTGGGGTATTCTCTGTTATGAGGGTATCGCATCGGGTTTCAAAACCGCGGGTGGACAGAGTTATCTCATCAGTGCTGTGCCTCCGAATCGGTTGGGATGGGCGACGAGTTGGTACTTTATCAGCATGACTATGGGGAATGCAGTCGGGAGTGCTATTGCTGGTGAAGTTATTGACCGAACGGACTATAACGTCTTTGGTATTGGCGCGGTGATTTTGGCGGGTGTGCTATTTGTGGGGGCGTGTCTCTTTTTGCCGCGATTGGCGAGACAGCACGCGCCAGAGACCGCAGGGAAACGCGATGGGATATGGAAATCTGCTCTTAACGTTCCAGCGTATTTAAGTTTAAGTCGGCGGCGAGAGATGCGGATGTTGATCGGTTTGCGGGTTTTCCCGACCTACTATTGGGGATCGGTGAACCTATTGATGCCGGTTCTGATTGAGCGTCTCGCTGGGGTAAAGGCGACGGGTTATTATGGGGCAATTAGCCTACTGTTCGCTTTCGGGTGTCAATTGGCTGTTGGAAGGATATGTGACGCGGTTGGGCACCGTGCGCCTGCACTTGTGGCAAGTGCGATTGTTACGCTCCTCGCTTTTGGTGTGGCGTTTTTTCATGACTCGTTAATCGCGCTGGAGGTTTATGGGGTACTTGGTGCAGGTGCCGCATGGGGACTGTCAACGACTATTCCACGATTTATCAATGAGTTTACTGAACCCCACGAGAAAGGACACGGGGTCGGTCTTACACACTTGGCGTGGAGCACCGGATTTCTTCTTGGTTACGTTGCAAGCGGTTTTCTGATTAACATCTCTGTTCATATTCCGTTTATTGTCGCAGGAATTTTCCTGATTGTTTCAACAGGTATCGCCTACAAGCTTTGGCATACAAATACTATAATCACAAATTGAGTGAAGTTTAAGAATTTAATTCGGTAATTTCCCAACGTGCGATGAATCGCACTACTACGAAACAGTCCGTTTGTAGTAGGACAATTTATTGCCCGTTGATTATCTAATTTACTTTTTTATCTTCATACAGTTTGCACTATTTTGAAAATAAGGAAGGAATGCTAATGATTATTGCAGAACTTGATTTAGAAGATCCAGAACATCGTGAACTCACTAATTCCGAATGGCGTTATGGCGATGGGCTTGTTCCGGGTGAACCGAACGGTGGTTTGGTCGATCAGTTGCCGGAAACGCCTGCCCGTCTTGCTGACTATGACGACTCAGGCTGGCCGATTTGTGAGGATATCCAAGAGTTTATCTCGACGGGACTTTGCTTTGGATGGTATCGGATTACAGTGACACTTCCAGAGGAAGTCGATGGCGTTTCGATTGCTGGTGCGAAGGTGTGGTTTCACACGTGCATTGACGACTACGGCGAGGTCTGGGTTGACGGTGAAATCGACTTGGCTTTCGGCGAGTCAGGACGTGGGGCTGCGTCTGGTTTCAATGCGCCGCAACGCGTTGTTGTCACTGAAAGTGCGGAACCCGGTGCGAAACATGTCATCGCATGTTTGGCTGTCAACGGTCCGTTTGGTAGACCTGGCGGTGGCATCTTTATGCGTTTCGCGAAATTGGAGTTTGAAGGGGAGTAAAAAAGATTAAAAAGGTGGAAAGTTGTGAAGTGTAGCTAAAGTGAACTAAAGTTAGGTTGTGTATCAAACATAACTTGCAGAACCTTAGAGCACTTGCTAATTTACCAACTTTCCCCTTCTTTTTGGAAGAAAGTTAGTGTCTAAAAAAGCGGTAGTTTTACTCAGTGGTGGCTTGGATTCAACAACAACACTCGCTATTGCGCGCGATGAAGGTTACGACACTTATGCAATGAGTTTTCGGTACGGTCAACGGCACACAGTAGAGTTAGAATGTGCAGAAAACGTTGCAAAGATGTTAGGTGTCCGAGAGCATACGATCGTTGACATTGACCTGCGTGCATTTGGGGCATCAGCACTGACAGCAAATATTGAAGTTCCAAAGAACAGACCTGATACAGAAATGGGAAATGGCATACCGATAACTTATGTCCCCGCCCGAAACACGATTTTCCTCTCCTACGCCCTTGCTTACGCGGAGGTTCTCGATGCTGATACCATTTTTATCGGAGCCAATGCCATTGATTACAGCGGCTATCCAGACTGTCGCCCAGAGTATATAGAAGCCTATCAGGCGATGGCGAACCTTGCGACGCAAGCCGGTGTTGAAGGTAAGACGAAACTAACAATCTGCGCTCCATTGATGTATAAAACGAAGGCGGAGATTATTCAAATTGGCACTGCCCTCGGTGTCGATTATAGCCTTACCTTGAGTTGTTACGATCCAGATGCCGCAGGCAGCGCGTGTGGTGGATGTGATAGTTGTCTGCTCCGAAAGAGAGGTTTTGAAGAGGCGGGTATTCCTGATCCGACGTGCTATCGCTAAACATGCCTCTAACCTTTTATCCTTGATGTTCACCAGTGCCCTATTGTATAATATCTCTATGGCACAAGCATACGATACGACAGGAAAAGATATCCTAAATGAATGGATTAACGAGGTTGCCCAGTTTGTCCTGAACGTACCTGATCTCGAAGTAGTTGCAGACCTTGACACCGAGCAACAACTCGTCCGCGCGTTTCGCACAGACATTACAAAGCGCGTCCGCATCAACACCCATGAAGCCGTGCTGCACATTGAGTTACAGCTCCGGGACAGCACGGAAAAACCGATGTGGGCTCGAAACGCCCACTATCACGGATATCTTATTGGAGAACACCAGTTACCTGTCTATTCCAATGTGATTTATTTCCATCCAAACGCCGGGAAAAGCGACCCAGGGGTCTACGAGTATAGTTGGAACGGTTACGATTACCGACTCAACTATAAGGTGATACGACTCATTGAGATAGAGGGGCAAGCGATTTTGGAGGCGCAGATACCAGGACTCTTACCGTTCACACCGCTCATGAAACCACCAGCGGAGATGCCTCTTGAGCGATGGGTGCAACAGTGCGTTGACACAACAATAGCCATTCGCATTGACCGACCAATGAAGGGAACATTGCTTTATGGGCTTTCCCTCTTTGGGAGTCTCGTACATGACCAAGACCTGTTTGAACAAATACCGGAGGAACTCATGCAAGAATCTCCTTTCTTCCAACACCAACGCGAAAAATTTATCGCGGAGGGTATCACACAAGGTATCACACAAGGGGCGAAAGAGGCGACCCTCAAAAACCTCCTGACAGTCCTCAACGCAAAATTCCACGCAGAGGCAGTGCGAGCCCTAACGCCGGCACTTAAAAATATAGACGATTTGAAACGCCTTGAAGAGCTGCATCTTAATGCCATCAATGCGAGCACCCTTGAAGCCTTCACCGAAACGCTCTTTAAATCGGAAATACAGTAGGGCAGCTGCCTCTCTGTCTTGATAGAGGGCATTCAGTAAATTATGATAAAAGCAGTTTTCTTTGATTTTTATTATACCCTATGTGTTTGGGGACAGTCGCTTGAACCGAGACTCCGAAAGATTACCGAGCGGTATGGATTTGAAGTTGACCCGGAACGTTATGTAAAGGCACGCGAGAACCTGTATGCCGAAGCATCCGGGTCGGATCCTACCACACACTCTCTTCTTGGAACAATGCAAGAAATTATTGGGAGTTACTGCGAATTTATAAAAGGACTCGGCGTTCAAGAACATGTGGAACAGATCGCGTGGGAATTATTACAATCTGAACACTCGCTGTTTGCTGCGAGTGCTGCTACGCTCTACGACGATGCTATTCCGACACTTGAACATTTGCGCGATGCGGGTTTCAAGTTAGCGATCGTTTCCAATTGGGATACGCCGCTGGATCCACTTACCGAGAGGCTTGGTATCGCTCACTATTTCGACATCATTGTTGCCTCGCATGATGAACGGGTCAAGTCCGCAAAACCGGATCCGCATATTTTCAATTATACACTGGCAAAAGTTGGGGTTTCAGCGGAGGCGGTTGTTCATGTCGGAGATACCTACGAGGCGGATATAGTCGGGGCAAGGAACGCAGGGATTCGTTCAATAAAGATTGATAGAGAAGGTTAACAGGTTGGCAAAAGGGGTGAGACGATTCGGAGTTTGTCTGAATTACCCGGGTTGCTTTAGGAAGCGTATGATAAAAGCTGTTTTCTTAGATTTTTACGAAACATTGTGTTTCCATAAGTATTCGCTTCAAGAGAACCTTGAAAGAATCGCTAAAAGGTATGGTGTTGAGGTCAATTGGGAACGCTGTGAAACGGCATTGGAACGTCTCTTTGCTGGTACATCGGCACCCGACCCTCCTACGGAATTTTCTCTGCTGGAATTGTCTATGACTGTGATGATGCGAGAATGTGAATTTATAAGAGAAGTCGGCATTAAGAAGCACGTGGAACAGATCGCGTGGGAGCTGTTACAATCTGGACACCGCCTCTTTGCTGCGAATAGTGCTACCCTCTACGCCGATGTCGTTCCGACACTTCAGCGTTTACGAGGTGCAGGTTTCAAGTTAGCAATAGTTTCTAATTGGGATACACCCTTAGATCCGTTAACTGAAAGACTTGGTATTGCCGCGTATTTTGATGCCATCGTCGCCTCGCATGATGCCCGCGTCAGGTCCGAAAAACCAGATTCGCATATCTTCAACTACGCGCTCGCAGCGGTCGGTGTCTCGGCAGAAGAAGCCGTTCATGTCGGTGATACCTACGCGGCAGACATCGTTGGAGCAAAGGGTGTAGGGATTCGTCCGATATTGCTTGATCGCGATGGGACACAAGCCGATAGGTGGGATGAGACGATTCAGAGTTTATCCGAATTGCCGGAACTGCTTAATGGGTTGGACGAGTGAAAAAATTGACTTTTTCTGTGAGATATGTGATAATGAAGTTTAAGTTCAAATCATTGTGACTGTATTGTTGCGAAGCATTCTTTTGTTCCTGACAACAACCTTTGAAATAAGTGAAGATAATTTCATACTTTAATTTAAGATGAAGAATATGAGCAATTTAAATGATTTAAT